>CAMPJV010000071.1 GCA_946886975.1 uncultured Taibaiella sp.
GCGCAATCTCGTGCAGCCACTGTTCCTCACTTTCCCTTACAAACGCCTGGCTCATTGTCTTCTTTTGGTAAATAGGTAAAAAACTATGCCTTTCGTGCCTCTTCCAATTAGCTTCTTAACGAAGTCCATCCCCCCTTTTTCCTTAGGTTTGTACCAAACTCCCGCACCTATGCACAGAATAGCCACCCTGCTCGATAAGATCAAAGAACTGAACGACAAACCAGACCCTTCGATCATTGAAGTAGACCTCATGATGGACTATGCCAAGGTGCTCTATGCTGATCTCCTGGAACTGCACAATAAAAAGGCTTTCACAGAATCTCTTACCACCACCGCAGATAGCGCTCCCGAAGACGTCGCAGAAGCTATGGAAGAGAATCACGCCCCGCTCGAAGAAACTCCTATCATCACTGCTCCACCCGTCGAACTCGATAACACCAGTCTCAATTATAAGTCCTCCCAGCCCGAAACTAACCCGTCTGGCATATCGTTCGCTCAGTCCCATTACTCTGATATCGACATCCGTCAGCACATCGGAATTAATGACAAGTACCAGTACATTAGCGAGCTTTTCGGCAACAATAAGGAGGCCTATGAGGAGGTAATCGCAGAGATCAATTCTTTCGATAGCCTGGAGGAAGCGCTCTCCTGGCTCGGCCAGTCAGTAGCCCCGCAATACAACTGGAACGAAGAGAACGAATCAGTGCAATCCTTCTACCGTCTGCTCCAGTTGTTCTTCAAAAGCAGGTAACCTCATAGGCAATCTCGCAGCCTGGGAAACCATTACGCGAACACTTCCACCACCTTAAATGCATTGAACGCCTTGTTGTGCATCATATACTCCTTCCCGTGCTCCACTATCGCAAAGCGAATTCCCACGCCCACTATCACAGGCAGGTCACCCGCCGCGTCCAGGCTTAGTGTCTCTTTCCATTTCGCCACCGTCTTGCTGCTCAGCTTCGTCCATTCCATCTCTTTCGCGTTCCTTGTAGTCTTCCTGCTGTCAAAGTCCGCTGCTCCTGCTATGGCAACCACCTGGTAATGCGTTGCTCCTTCTGGCGACGCTATCACACCTTTGGGGCTATGGGCAGGCACCTCAATGGTCACTTCACCTTTGCTCCTGTCTATGTTGACCGATACATTCAGGTCCATCACAGTGCTCAGGGCTGCTTCTTTATTGCCTTCAAAGCCCTTCAGCAGGTGCAGGTGCTCTTTCCTTATCTTTTGTTCCGCTGGCGCACTCACATTGTCCGCCCTCACCACCTTCGCCATCATCGCGCTTCCTCGTCCCGCCTGCCTCGTGTCTGCAGATTGCAAAAGGTACGGGTGCAGCGCGTGCTTCAGTACATTATAGGCCTTCGCCCCCGTCCCCAGCGCGTTATACGCTACTCTGCTCCGCGCAAATGCCGGGTCTGTAGATAGCCTCTTCTTATCAAGGCTGGTTTTCCGCCGGGCCACTTGTTTGTCTCCCAACTGGTAAAAGGTTATCCCCTGAAGGGTACCATTGAGCTTCACTACTCCTGTCTGTTTAGCCATGTTCTTACTTCCATTCCTTTTGATAGGGAATGGAACGGTAAATATACGAATTTCATACGGGGTAAATACCCTGTATATACGGGCTAAATACGGGGTAACCATGGAGTACCACCGGTCTATACTCGCTGGAACCCTGCCTCTCCACTGCTCCTGCCCCGCCTCTTCACCCCTGCATGCAGGGGCATTAAAGACCATATTAGTACGGGGTTCTTCCTCCGCTGCACAGATTGATAAAGTTTTCCAAAAGCCCCTGTCAAAGGCATCATTTTTTTGCCACTTCGGTAACCATAAAACTGTTTATATGGCAAAGAATAGAAATCAGGATCGTGGACGTGGAAACCAGAGCAACAAGGGCAACCGAAGCAACATGGGTAACCAGGGCGACCTGCAGCAGACCAGTAGCCGTGGCAATCAGCAGAACCTCGGCCGCAACGAAGATGAAAAAAGCAACCGCCAGTCCGGCCAGTCCGGTAGAAGCGGTTCACAAAGCGGTAATCGCTAAAACAAAAGACACCAGCATCCCGGATGCTGGTGTCTTACTTTACACTTGTCTCATTCAGCTAAATCTCTATTGAAAGAATAGCTCCTCCGACTTCCTTTTGAAGATCGGAATATACCAGCCTCCTTTTATGCCAAACAACAGGTCAAACCTCGATTCATTCCCGGGCCTCATCACGTCATAGAGGTATTCTCTCCGGCCTTTGTTAAAGCCTGCCACCACGTCAAGTCCAATGTTGAAGTTGATCAGCCCGTTTTTTGAGTAATGGCTATAGCCCACAAACTGCTCCACAAACACGCCATTGCTCAGCCGGTCATAGCCTTTCTTATAGCCGCCCTCCAGCTGCGGCACGTGTCCGCTATTCTTTGTAGATATCAGTATCTTATGTTGCATAAAGCCTGCAGAGGTCAGCACCAGCAGTCCGTTATCAGGGTGCCTGTTCGAAAAGGCGAATATCTTCCCCAGCTGCAGCCCCACCATATACCCTCTCTCAAAGGTGTTGATGTTCACTCGTGCGCCGTCAAATCCGATGTGACTCTTCTCAAAGCCCTCTATGTTCGCGAGGAAGGAATCCTCTTCTATTTTATTTCCAAAGATGAAGTCAGCCTTTGCACCGATAATCCAGTTATTTTGGGTCTTGTAAAAAAAGGATGGCCCCAGCCGGTAGCTTATGCCAAATCGCTTGGCCATGTCTGCTCCCGGCACGTCAAAGCTACCGTTCAGGGATATCACGAATCCCTTCTTCGCCTCCCTCTTAGGTGCGCCGAACAGGTCGTCCTGGGCGTTGGCAGTGATGGCATTAACGGTTAGACCTAAAGCAACAAAAAGGACCTTCTTCATGTATATTGGCTATGTATAAGGCCGTAAAGATAAGCCATCATGGAAGACCGGCGGCAGCTTTTGGGCTCCCCGCTCTGTTTTTTACAACTAAATGAAGATTACCAGCTAAGGCAATAAAATATTCAGGAAAATAGCCTCCCAAAATCGTAGGTTTGCACCCGTTAAATCCAACATATGCACAAGATCCAGATGGTCGATCTGAAGACTCAGTACGAGAAGATCAAACCAGAAGTAGATGCCGCAATTCAGAATGTAATAGATACTACTGCCTTTATAAACGGCCCTGACGTCCAGGAGTTCGCAAAAGAGCTTGCTGCCTACCTTGGGGTAAAGCACGTGGTTCCCTGCGCTAATGGCACTGATGCCATCCAGATAGCCCTTATGGCACTCGGCCTCGAGCCTGGTGATGAAGTCATCACTCCTTCTTTCACATACATCGCCACGGTAGAGGTAGTAGCCCTGCTTCGCCTCAAGCCTGTCTTTGTAGACGTAGATGCCGACACCTACACCATGAACCTCGACAGCCTCCGTAAGGCCATCACTCCAAAAACAAAGGCTATCATCCCTGTGCACCTTTACGGACAGAGCGCCGATATGCAGGGCGTTCTGGATATAGCTAAGGAACATAACATCCCGGTAATAGAAGATAACGCACAGGCCATCGGAGGCAATTACACCTTCCCTGGCGGAAAGACGGCTAAGACAGGTACGATGGGCACAGTAGGCACCACGTCCTTTTTCCCTTCCAAGAACCTTGGCTGCTATGGCGACGGCGGCGCAATATTCACCAACGATGACGCTCTTGCAGAGAAGATGAAGATGGTGGCCAACCACGGTCAGAAGGTGCGCTACTATCATGAGATGGTAGGCTGCAACAGCCGCCTCGATAGTATCCAGGCAGCAGTCCTGAGGATCAAGCTAAGGCACCTCGACGAATACTGCTCTGCAAGAAGGACAGTGGCAGACTACTACGACAATGCTTTTGCTAATCACCCAAATATCAAGACTCCTTATCGTGCTCCATATAGTTACCATGTGTACCACCAGTACACAATGATCCTTGAAGGAGTAAGCAGGGATGCAGTGGTAGACAAGATGACTGAGAGAGGCATCCCCTCCATGATCTATTACCCTGTTCCCTCCCACAAGCAGAACATGTTCAAAGATCTTGGCGGTAACTCCTTCGAGCTCCCCACTACGGACTACCTGCAGGATAGAGTCATCTCTCTCCCCATCCACACCGAGCTTACAGAAGAGGTGCTGAAACACATCACCACCAACTTCCTCGAGGTAATAGCTGAACTCTCAAAAACCAAAGCAAACCCTATCCCCCAAACAGCATAGTACATAGTCTTAAAAGGGCGTGTAAAACCACCCAACTAACTACTATATACTAACTATTACATACTAAAGAATGAACATCATCAAAACACCTATAGAAGGCCTCCTTATCATAGAACCTCGTGTGTTCAATGACGACCGCGGCTACTTCTATGAGAGCTTCAATAAGAAGGCATTTAAAGAGGCCACCGGTGCAGACATAGATTTCGTTCAGGACAACCAGGCACGCTCCACCATAAACGTGCTCCGTGGTCTTCACTACCAGAACAATCCCCACGCCCAGTCGAAGCTTATACGCGCACTGGAAGGGACTATCTGGGACGTAGTAGTAGACATCCGGAAAGACAGCAAGACTTTTGGCCAATGGTACGGTGTCGAACTATCAGCCGAAAACAAAAGGCAGTTCTTAATACCGAAGGGCTTCGCCCACGGCTATTCCGTTTTAAGTGAAACAGCAGAAGTCTTCTACAAGTGCGATGACTTCTACAGCAAGGAAGACGAGGGCGGCGTCTCCTATGCCGATCCTTCCCTCAACATCGACTGGAAGATCAAACTCACTGACGCCATAGTCTCTGAAAAAGACCTCAAGCAGCCCCTCCTGAAGGACGCTGTCATAAAATTCTAAAGGTGGGCAGTCGCTCACCTTTTTTCTTTGAACTTTGCTCCACAGTAAGGCATAAGAATGGAAACATACCACCTGCTCATTAAAGGGAAAGTACAAGGCGTCTTCTACAGAGACTCCGCAAGAAAAGAAGCAAAAAGATTAGGCGTAACCGGATGGGTGAAAAACACCCGGGAAGGAGATGTTGAAGCGCTCGTCACTGGCACTGAAGACCAGCTCAATGCGTTCATTGCCTGGTGCCGCCACGGACCTCCCCTTGCTAAGGTGAATGATGTAATAGCTACTAAAGCTGACGCTCAGCAGTTCAGCTCCTTTACCATTGAGCACTGATTACTGTTGGCTCCGGTCAACATCTGCCAGGGATCAGTATCAAAGCTGCCTCTAAAGGCACAGTGTTTTTGTTGATGTAATCAATCTACAGGTTATGAAATCGACTCTTCTAATATTGATGTGCTCCGCAACTTTGCTTACTGCCTGTGGCGAGAATAGTTATGACAAGCATACCGAAGTGGGTGAAGCGCAGCACGGTGATTCATCTACCGGTTTCCAGGCTGGCGAAGGAATAGAAAGCATCGCAGCTCCAAACGCTGCTAACACGAAGAGAACCCCTGTTCCACTTGATTCCGTGGTAGTGGACACCACCCAGCCCCCGGAGCGCTAGGGCTTAAGCAATAGAAACCTGGCTAAGTCTTTCCTTTACAATATCAAGCCCACCTATCATGTGGCTCATGTTGGTGTCCATATCCAACAGCATCTGTGTGTTATGGTGCAGCAGGTCATTCCTGAACTGCTCAAACTTTGCCCATCTGTGCTGCGGTGGAAGATGCCCGATCAACCTGTTGCATATCTCCTCTCCATAGTCGCACAGCAGGAGCCGGCTTACCACCACAAACCCGGCATACAGCACCCTTGCATCCCTTTCCCTGATCTCCACAGCAGAGCCAGGCTCCAGTGTGTGCAGATACTTATAGAGTACATCAAGGTCGTCCTTGTTCATGGTCGCGGAGATACCATAGTCTGGCGCGCCAAGTTTCACGTGCTCAAAGTGTATATGGATAATGTTTACGAGGAATTGTAAATAGGGGGCAAAGTGGGGCATATCCCTTACCGTAAAGACATGCTCATTATTTTCTTCACTCAGTACAGCGTTCATGTAAAAGTCTTTACACTAATTTACACCTTTACCGCTGATTGTCAATGCGTAAGGCATAATTATTTGCAATACTTTTACTTTTCCTTCCGGTAGTACCTCACATAGTCAACGGTGTAGGTAAATGGAAACCTGGTAGAGTCGATCACACCGCCGCTTTTCCCACCCATGGCCAGGTTCAGCAGAAGGTAGTGCGGTTTGGTAAACTGTGCCCATTCCGATGCATCCATATCTGTATCCTTGTAAGTGACGTAGGAAGTACTATCGACGTAAAATCTGATCTGTGTGCTGTCCCATTCGACACCATATGTATGGAAGTCTTCAGAAAGTCCATTTACATTGGCAGAGTCAACTATGTATGGTCTTATGAGCGGATTATCCTTGTTAGACGCGTTGCCCTTGTGCAGGCTACCGAAAATATACTGCGGTGCAGAGCCTAACCATTCCATAATGTCTATTTCACCACATGCCGGCCACCCGACCGTTTCCCGGTTAACTCCTACAGTCCAGAACGCGGGCCAGGCGCCCTTACCGGCAGGCATCTTTATCCGTGCCTCCAACTTGCCGTAGAGGAATTCCATCTTGTCCTTGGTCATGATGCTGGCCGATGTGATAGCGTGCGTTCGTGCGGAGTCATACGTGGAGGTGATGAAAAGCATTCCGTTCTCTACCTTGCTGTTTTCCAGCTTAGCTTGCTCATAGTATTGATCTTCTTCGTTCCTGATGAAACCTACTTCGTAGCCCCATTTGGTCGGGTCAGGCAGGCCGGAGTATTCAAATTCTTCGGACCATATAAGCTTGTATTGAGGAGTATCCACCTTGGGTGTGTCTATCTTGGACGTATCTTCTGGCGGGGGATCTACCGTCGTAGACTCCTTTTTACAGGCAGACGATAGTATGCAGCATACAACTCCAGTGATTATAAGGCTTCTCAGCATTTGGAATGTTTAGTAAGATTGATGGGTAGAATACTCCTCCCGTAAATTTACGACTTCTGCTGAAGAGTGAGAAGCAAAAAAATGAGGCTGCCCCGGCAGCCTCATTAATCAATAAAACATTCTTATCCTTTAAGCTTCAGCCAGTTCTGCTCCCAGCACTGACTCACTAAAAAATACCAACCCATTGGCCTTCGTGACTGCTAAGCCGTCATCATGCATTTTCTCTATTGCCTGGTCAAACTGCGCTTCAGTTATCGTAGGATCTGTACTTCTCAATTCTTTAAAAGTAGCCCTTGCAATAATCTGTGGATCATAAGGTAAACCTTTCGCACTAAAAGCAGCATTTGTGCTTTGAATGGTTCTAACAATGTGTTTGATGATTTGTTGAACGTCCATATGGTGTTATTTAAGGTTAAGAATTAATTGAATAGTTATCTGCAAAACAATTATGCCTCCGCGAGCTCAAGTGCTTCAGCATTATGGGTTTCCGTAAGCTTCTTCTGCTGCTCATAGGAGACCGGAGCATAGTGGTCATACCTCATCCTGAACCTGGCTCTTCCCTGGGTAATGCTTCTGAGGGAAGACGCATACTGATACATTTCGGCATGAGGTACGTGAGCTTTGATAACAGTAAAGTGACCCTCCGTGTCAAAGCCCTCTACAATAGCCCTTCTCGACTGAAGGTCTCCCATGATGTTACCGGTCAGTTCATCAGGGCAAAGCACTTCCAGGTAATTAATAGGCTCCAGCAATTGAGGGTCAGCCAGGTGGAAAGCCTCTTTAAAGGCCATAGCACCTGCTGTCTTGAAAGCCATATCGTTGCTATCTACAGGGTGCATCTTACCGTCGTACACGCACACCCTCACGTCTCTGACATAAGAACCGGTAAGCGGGCCATGCTGCATCTTCTCCATTACCCCCTTCATAATAGAAGGCAGGAAGCGTGCATCTATAACACCTCCCACTATGCAGTTATAGTACATGAGCTTACCACCCCATGGAAGATTCACTTCTTCCTTTCCTCTTACCGGAAGTCCCTGAGGTTCGGGCATGCCATCATAGTAGGGCTCTATTCTCATAGTTACTTCTCCAAACTGCCCTGCCCCGCCTGATTGCTTCTTATGGCGGTAGGTGGCTGTGGCCTCCTTGCGTATGGTTTCACGGTAAGGAATTCCCGGCTTCTTATAGCCCACATCGAGGTGGTAGGTATGCTCGAGCTTCCATTTAATTACGGCCAGGTGCATGTCTCCCTGGCAATGAAGCAGCGTTTGTCCCAGTTCAGCAGAGACCTCCACCTGAACGGTGGGATCTTCCTCCTTAAGCTGCTGCAATGCGATGGCCAGCTTTTCCTCTTCCCCTCTTTTATTATTTGCAATAGCAATACTCATCCTGGGTTCAGGGAAGACAATGGGCTGTAGCTCTATCTGCCTGCCCTTCTCATGGAGGGTATTGTTGGTATGTGTATTGCGTAGTTTCAAAGTAGCGCCTATATCTCCTGCAACCAGTTCCGTTACAGGCGTTCGCTTGTTGCCCTCAACTACAAACAACTGACTGATCTTTTCACTCACGCCAGTCGTTTCGTTATGCAGCTCCGTACCGGCTTTCACCGTACCTGAGTAGACTTTGAAGAAACTGAGCTCGCCTATATGCGGTTCGTTCACTGTCTTGTAGACGAAGAGGCATGCAGGCCCATTCGGATCGCAGGCGAAGGGTGTGCCGTCCTTCATAAGCTGAGGGGGCATTTCGGTGGCAGGAGGAACTACATTATCTATGTAGCCCATAAGCCTTGCCACACCGCGGTTCTGCTTTGCTGACGTGCAAAATACAGGAAACAGATCATGACGTGTCATTGACAGGTGGAGCCCCTCCCTCATTTCATCTTCGGTAAGCTGGCCCTGCTCGAAGTACTTTTCCATAAGCGTTTCATCATTCGACGCTATGGACTCTATAAGCTCCTTGTGCAGCATTTCTGCTCTTGTCTTTTCTGCATCAGGGATCGGGAGCTTTAGCGGCTTAGTGCCTTCGTCATTGTACTGGTACATGACCATGTTCAGCACGTCAATGATAGCATCGAAACCCAGTCCTGGATTATACGGATACTGAACCAACACTACATTATTTCCGAAATGGCTTTTTGCTTCCTGGACGACCTTGTCAAACTCTGCCTTTGGATGATCCAGCTGGTTGACCACAAATATCATCGGAGTCCTGAACTTCTCAGTGTGTTCCCAGATGATGTCTGTGCCCACCTCTACGCCGGTGCTGGCGTTCAGCAGCATCACACCAGTGTCCGCAACCCGCAATGCACTGATCACCTCTCCTGAGAAATCATCATACCCTGGTGTATCCAGTATGTTGATCTTGTAGCCTTTCCAATGGGTGTGTAATAACTTTGAGAAGATGGAATTACCACGTTCCCGTTCCAGGTCTGTGTAATCCCCTACTGTGTTCCGTTCCTCAATACTTCCTCTTCTGTGTGTCAGGCCAGCTTCAAAGAGCATGGCTTCAGCGAGTGTCGTTTTACCGCTGCCGGAATGACCCAGCAGCGCAATGTTCTTAACATGTGCACTATCGAATTCAGGCATACTAAAGGTTTTAAAAAAGTTAAACCATTTAAATGCCGGAAAGACGTACTCAGTAGTAGAGGTTATAGCTTGCTAACGAAATAAGGGGATCTGGGAGTTACATCCTGGCGGCATTTTGTTGTCAGTAATAAATTTAGGAAACAATCCTAAATAATCATATACTTTTTATCATGCCAAAAGAAAGACGTCTGTGCGAACGGGAGCTGACGAGGCATTTGGAAAATAATTAGATTTGCGCTAAAGAATAAGAGACATGAAAGGGGTAAGCTTTGTCACAAATGAGAGGAACGAAAGAATAGCGGTTCAGATTGAATTAAAAACACTTGAGAAACACCAGGAAGCCCTGGAGGAATACCTTGACGTGATTATTGCTGAGAACCGGAAGAACGATGAGGGTGTAAGTTGGGAGCAGGCGAGGAAAGAACTCAAGAAGGCTGGGAAACTGTAATGTATCAGATCATTATTAAGCGAGAAGCGCTTAAAGAGCTAGAGGTGCTCCCCAAAAGTTCTGTTGCAGCAATTG
>CAMPJV010000072.1 GCA_946886975.1 uncultured Taibaiella sp.
CGTCCGTGTATTGTACACCGGCAGCTACCAGGGACAAATGCAATGCTGTTGTGCCATTGGTCATTGCGATAGCGTAACGAGCACCTGTGAGCTCCGCCATCATTTCTTCAAAACGGTTGACGTATGCCCCGACAGAAGAGACGAAGGTTGAATCTATTGTATCAAGCAAATACTGCTTCTCATTCCCACCAAAGTAGGGAGCATGGAGCGGAATGAAGTCCTCCTTGCATTGAAAGACTTCCCTTATAAAGGATATGACGGAACTATGTATTTCGGTATTTCTGGTCATCGGGCTTTAGTATAAAACCGTCATCTAATACTCTTTTGATCTGCCGTACACCATCCGGCACGGTGAACTTGAGCTTAAAGCCAAGCTTATTCCTGATCTTGTCAAAGGAGACTTTATAGTCGCGAGGATCTTCCGTTTTGGAAACGTAGGTGATCTTTGAGTCAGGGAGGACTTTACGGACCTCGTCAACTATCATTTTCTTCTGGTAGTTCTCAGATGTATCGCCAACGTTGTATACCTCAAAAGCCACTTTTTCTTCAGGAGCTTCGATGACGCTAACTACAGAACGCGCAAGATCGAAGACGTGGCAGTAAGGCCTCCAGAACTGTTCGCCAAATACGGTGAGTTCCCTTCCTAAAGCAAGCTCTTTAGCAAATTCATTAACCGTCAGGTCAAACCGTGGACGTAAGGACAGCCCATAAACTGTAGAGAACCTGAGGCAGGTTGGCTTACAGGCATTGGTTTTAGGCTGCGACAGGAGAAACTGTTCTGTGGCAACTTTAGTTTCAGCGTATAATGAAACGGGGGCGAGCTTTGAGTCCTCATTGGCATACTCGTCGGGATTTTCCATCTTACCGTAGTTACTACAGGTAGAAGCAAAGACAAACTTCTGCACTCCTGCTTCGTTCGCCAACTGATATAGGAGCCTGCTTCCATCAAGGTTTGTTGTTCTCGCCAGATCCTGGTCTTGCGCACAAGCAGGATCTCCAACAATAGCGGCAAGGTGAGCAATGCAATCTATCCCTTCGACTGCTCTCCGAACGTCTGCCTCGGTACGGACATCACCTTTGATGAATTGGAAATTAGGGTAATTGAAAAGGTCAACGATAGGTTCTCCACCATACATTAGGCTATCCAATACTCTTACAGTAAAGCCTTTCTCTAACAACTGACGTGTGAGGACTGAACCGATATAGCCGGCGCCGCCGGTAACAAGAATGGTTTGGGACATAAGAATAACTTAGAGTTAATGCAAAGCTATTCTCAGGGAGACAGAGGGTGTGATTTACAAGGCTGAATAACACCAGTTTAACAGGTATGATTATCTTCTGAGGTAGGACAAAAATCTCAGCTTGAGTTATGCTAACTCGTCATAAGGTGGTTCAGGAAGGGATAGTTATACAACTGGGAGAACGCCTTAGACTGCTTAAGCTTCTGCATAGTCTCCGCGTGGCGCAGATGGTGCATATCGGAACCGCAATAATCATATAGTCTTTCCTTAAGAAGCTTCTCAGCAACCTCTTTTACAGTTCTGCCATAGTAGCCGGTGAGTGCGATGGCGTTAAGCTGTAACAGGCAGCCCCTGTCCCTTAGTTCCTTATAAATCTGAGGACGCTGATGAAAGAAAGTATAACGCTCAGGATGAGCAATTACCGGTTTATAACCACTTGTTTGAATCTTAAAAAGGATATCGTTCAGCCTCATGGGCTCAAAAACAAATGAGAACTCCACGAGCACCTCATTGTTGTTTATGGTAAGAAGCGGACCAGCCTCCATCATATCCATGAATCTGTCATCGATGTAATACTCAGCAGCTGCCTTGACAGGGATTGTTACATTGTTTTCAACCATTGCCTTTCTGAGATCATTCAGTCCCGTCATTATAATCGCGGGGTCGTTAGGATAATAGTCAGATTTAATATGTGGAGTAGTTACCAGGCTCTGAAAACCCATCGCCTGAAGTTCTTTGATCATGGAAAGGCTATCCTCTATAGTGGGTGCTCCGTCATCAATCCCTGGTATCAGATGAGAGTGCATATCGGTCTTAAGGAAAGACCAATCAGCATTTTCGGGAATATGCTGGGCGCTTACGTCTTTTTCCTTATTTCTTGATCCAAAAAGCCTGGAGAACATGAGTAGTATCTGTTTGTGGTGTGGGTAATCAAGATGGTCGTGCAATCAGATTGTGAAGTTAAAGATATTGCACTGAGTTTCTAAACAATAATGTGAGTATTAACCAGTTATTACAACTCGTAGGATTTGCTCCGGGATAATATAATTGTCTTACAAGAGCTCATGAAAACAGGCTGACTCTGGTGCAATACTGGAATGATCTTTTAGTGAAATTAGCCAAAGCGCGCTAATATGAATCAGAACTCTTCCATCGGGCCAAAACCCTCAGTTAATGTTTCTGTACCAGAACGCATTGTGTCCGTACTTGCCGGATCCCTTTTGCTCAGAAGTGCATTGTTTAAAGGAAACTTCGGGCTCTTCCGGATGGCACTGGGCGGCTACTTACTATACAGAGGCGCCACGGGTCATTGTCACGGGTATAGTGCTCTGGGAAAGGAACACCTGCCTGACCCGGTAAAGAACATCAATATCAGAACAACTGTTGCAGTGAACAGACCAAGGCATGAAGTCTACGCATTCTGGCGGAGGCTGGAGAATCTCCCGCTGTTCATGGAACACCTTGAAAGGGTTGTACAGACAGACGAGAGAACATCCCATTGGGAAGCCAGAGTCCCGGGAGGAGTAGGTACGATAAGCTGGGACGCTGTAATTGTAGAGGAGCGGGAGGGGAGTTTTATCGGATGGAATTCTTTACCGGGCGCAACGGTGGAGAATGCAGGCAAGGTCGAATTCAGGGAAATAGGAGATGGCTGGACGGAAATATATGCCGTGATCACTTACAGGGCTCCAATGGGCGCCGCTGGCCAGGGACTCTCAGCATTGTTGAATCCGATATTCGAAAAGATGGTCAGAGCTGACATTAAAAACTTCAAGCGATTTGTGGAGGGCGGCGGTATTCCAGCCACTGAAGGAATAAACAACCCAACAAATATTTATATCGCATAGGTGCAAAAGAAAGAGCCCGGTATTTCCGGGCTCTTTGCGTCTTGTGTACTGATTCAATATTTCGCTGCTCAGCCGATATAATTAGCCGCCCGGTATATCTTATCTATTATTTCGACAGTTTTCAGGCCTTCAAAGGAATTGGTGGAAATTGAAGCGTTATTCGTCAGAACCTCTACAAGATTCTCATATACCTTATCGTGGTTACTCATAGAACCCTGGTAATTGCCGTAATTGTTAGCCTTATTTCCTTCGGGTAAGTTATCGATCTTATAATTTTCTATCTGCTGGTACTCAAGCTCATTCAGATATTGCCCACCGATCTTCACAGTGCCCTTCTCTCCAAATATGGTGAGGGATCCCTCCATGTTCTTTTGATAGCTGTTCACTGTATAGTTTACTGTGCCTATTGCGCCGTCATAAAACTCTAAGATGACCACACCTGTATCTTCGAATTCAATGGTATTTTTGTGGGCGTAATTGCTCATAAAGGCCTGCACGTTCTTTACATCCCCAAACATCCAGTAAAGCAGGTCAATAAAATGTGAGAACTGGGTGTAAAGCGTCCCACCGTCGAGGTCCCTGGTTCCTTTCCATGAATTCTGGTAGTAGTCTTCATTCCTGTTCCAGAAGCAACTTAGCTGGATACTATAGATCCGGCCGAGTCGTCCTTCATCCATAGCCTGCTTAACCGCCGCGACAGGCGGATTAAAACGATTCTGCTTAATAGCGAATAATCTGCGGTTTGCTTTTTCGGCGGCTTTGATCATTTCACCGCAGTCGTGTACACTGATGGCCATCGGCTTTTCACAGAGCACGTGGAAGCCTGCTTTCAGTGCTTTGATTGCATGGGAGGCATGCAGGCCGTTTGGAGAACAAATTGAAACAACATCAATTCCCTTTTCCGCAAACAGCAGTTCTTCTATGTTTGCATATGCCCTGGCCTTGTACTTATCAGCTAACGTTTGCGCCCTCTCCGGCACTACATCGCAAACGGCAGAAAGAATACCATATGTATTTATGTGTTCCGCATGGCGCTGAGCTATTCTTCCGCAACCAACAATAGCAAATTTTATTTTTTCCACGTCCCGGTTAAGATTTTAAGTTTTACAATCGGCCGCAAAGATAACATCATCAATCAGCCCTACACCTCTATTAATAATCGAATGGGTCAGAGGAATAAGCATCGTCTACCCTGCACATTAATTCAGACAGATGGCCTTTTTACTTTTATGTTGTGGTATTTTTTATCAGCTTTGTGCTTATATGACAGAGCAATTACATCGTAGAAGGAAAAAGGGAAGTAGTAAGCTAACTGGCAAAAAGAGACTCCTCACTATTACCGGCATCTTATGTCTCGGATACTTTCTTGCCTATATGACCTTTCATGCTACAGGTGATGCAGAGAAACCGAATGGATTTATTCAGAGCGACCTTAACTATTTTCTTCGATATACTATCTTCATCTGCTATATAGTCTACTTAGCTACTGCCATTAAGAGCTACTTTCTCGAGGCAAAATATTCAAGGCAATTCCGGATCTTTCATATTGGCGCATTGCTTCTTACCGCATTCTTCTTGGTGCTCCTCGTATTGCTGCTTATGAACTCCGTGGCTACTCAGCCGAATGAATTTATGCTGGAATCCAGCCAGCAATAACTTTTATGACCATCACTACCCGTTCGGATACCGTTTCTCCAGATACTTATAAGCTGATAACTTGATTGCGATATATGCTAAGCCGGCGGAACCAACCATCGTCAACAAAACGTAAGGGGAAGGAGATACGCTCAGAATAAAAAGGTTAATACAGAGCTGCAAAGCTCCATAGGCGATACTTACAGCCAGGTGCGGAACTTTAAATTCGTTAGAAACAATCTGAAACAGGTGCTTTCTGTGTGCCCTGAAGATATTTTCCTTTCCGTATAGTCGCTGGATAATGGTGAGCACGGAATCTACGCCGTAAAGAAGCAGGAACCCTGCATAATTAATATTGTGAGTGGCAAATATCCTTTCAAGCAGCAGGAAAATGATGAGGATGGCAATTCCGACGCTACCGACATCGCCGGCAAAGCATCTTGCCCGTTTACGGGCATTAAAGAAAAGAAACACGATCAAGCTGATCAGTGCGAATACCTCTAGTTCCTTCATCAAAGGATTTTCCTCTGTAAACACCAGGGGAAGAATTACGACTAGGCTATAGAACCCCGTTATGCCGTTTATTCCATCCATAAAGTTGTAGGCGTTAATAACACCGATTATCAGCACAGTAATCAGCACGATCCACAGGGGTGCCAGATAGAACAGGTCAAGCTGATGCAGAATCAGCAGTCCGGATACCAAGTGCGCCGCAAAACGCACCCAATTGGGAAGGCTTTTAATATCATCAATGAAGCTCACCGCCCCGGAGAGTACCATCGCAATCAGCAAATATGGATAAGCAAGACCATTCAGGCATGAAAATAATGCTACTCCAATAATGAATATTATCCCCCCACCCCTTATCGTCGGATGTGAGTGAGAGCTACGTTCATTCGGCTTATCTATGATCTTGCCGCGCTCGGCTACTCTGAAATAAAGCAGCTCAAGAACAAACAATACAACTGCGATGATAAGGTACAAGGTCATTTCCTCTATATACTACTTCAAAAAAGAATTAATTGTTTTACTTAGCCCTTGCGTTGCTGTCATTGGCATTCTCTGAATATCAAGGGCCATCTTCATTTTGTCATTGCTCACAACATAGCTTTCCGTCAGCTTCTGTAGCCGTTCACTATTGAGTGGGAGCTTAAGTACGTCTCCCAGTTTCGCAAGAGCATTAATGAAGCCCTGCGGAATTCTCCACAAATGGGCCTTTCTATTCTGAGCATCACCCATAATTCTAATAACTTCATCGGTCCCAATGGCTTCATCGTCAGATACATTGTATATCCCCGCGGCAATTCGCTTTGTCAACAGCTCTCCTATAACATAACAAAGATTATCAACACTCAAAAACGAACGCTTGTTCTCAAACGCTGCAAGAGGATACGGCAATCCAAGCTTGCTGAACTTAAATAACAGATTGAGGTTACCCTTGTTTCCCTGACCATGGATCATACATGGGCGGAGGATGTAAACGGCTTTCTCCGCAGAACGAGGGCTCATCTCCATATATTGTTCCGCCATAAGCTTGCTCTTCCCATAGGGTGTCTTTGGATCCGGCACCGCATCTTCAGTAAGTACTCCCATAACCTCATCTGCAACAGCCTTCACGCTGCTCAGGTAAATAAACTTTGTAGCATTACTACAAAGGAAGAGATCATACAGTTGCTTTGTCAGCTCATAATTCACCTTGTAGTACTCCTGTTCGCCTGAAACATTCTTAGTATCATGCGCCTTCCCCGCCAGATGAATGACGGCATCAACCTCGTACATGTCCTTCTCTGTTATGTTATCCCAGGTCAGTTCGGCGGCTTGTGTCGACCCCGCCCTGCGAAGACTAATGATTCTGGCCGAGGGCACTACTGTTCGGAGATACGGCACCAGGTTTGTACCCACAAAACCTGTTGAACCTGTTATTAGGATTGTCAACTCTGAAATTTATTTTCCATTATTTTCTTTACCCTGGCCGTTGAACAGGAACTCAAAAGGCTTCTTGAAGTACTTGGAATAGATCATCAGGTAATTAGTGTACACCCTATTTTCCTCACAGCCGCGCTTGATCTCGGCGTTCAGGGTAATGATGCTATTGAGGTTTTTTGTACTTGCTCCCCCCATCCTCATTCGGGTTGTCACTATAGGCAGGTATTTGAACCTGGTCTTATTTACAAGGAGGAAGCGGATGAGCAGCTCATAGTCCGCAGCTATCTTGTAGTCTGTTTTATAGTATCCAATTCTGTCAAAGAGCTCGCGCCGGCAAAAGAATGAAGGGTGAGGTGGCATGTATCCCCATGCAAACTTTGCAGGTTTCCATTTTTTTGCGCTGTAGTGCCTCAGCACCTTGTTCTGGTCTTCATTCTTTATAAAGACGATATCGGCTATTGTAGCGTCGATCCCTTTATTCGTCTCAAAGGCTTTAGCAATGGTGGACAGAGTAGTGTTTTCGTTGAAGTAATCATCTGCGTTCAATATCCCTATCACATCTCCGGTTGCCATTCTAATGCCTTTGTTCATTGCATCATAGATACCCGAATCCTTTTCTGAAACAAACCTGGAGATGCGGTCACCATACTGATCGACGATTGCCACAGTCCCGTCACTCGATTTCCCATCAACGATTATATACTCTACGTCAGGATGATCCTGGCTAAGGACAGACTCAATAGTATGTGCTATGGTAGCGGCGTTGTTATAGACAACTGTAATAATTGAGATTCGCATTTTATTAAAAAAGAACCACTGAGGCACTAAGGGCACTGAGATGCGCTAAGAGGTGCTAAGGTGTAAACTTAAATGAACCACTAAGACACTAAGGGCACTGAGATGCACTAAGACGTAAACGTAATTGAACCACTGAGGCACTAAGGGCACTGAGATACACTAAGAGGTGCTAAGGTGTAAACTTAAATGAACCACTAAGGGCGCTGAGACGTAGTTAGAAAGTTTAGGGCCGGATTGCTTTCACTGGTAGCTGAGAGAATTTATCGGTTACGAGATGTACGGCCTGCTTTGTTATGTTTTGGCAATGGAAATTTATCAGGAGCCCTTTAGGCTTTCCTGTGAGTCTAAGATAAGATAGTAGTTGTGCTTTGTGAACCGGCACCAGTAGTTCCACAGCCTTAATTTCTACCACTATGATATTCTCAACCAATATATCCAATTTCAGCTTGCTACCCAGATCTTTACCTTTATAATATAGCGGCACCCACACCTGTGATGCAACCTCGAGATCGTTCTCTACAAGTTCATCTATTAAGCATTTGTGATAAACCGATTCAAGGAGCCCAGGCCCTAAATGTTTATGGACTTCAATCGCACAGCCGATCACCTCATAAGCAACGTTATTTACGTATGACTGGGTAATCATGGTATTCAATTCTTGTAACCTTAGGGGTTCTTAATCTCTTTGTGTATCAAAAAAAGCTTAGTGTCCCTTCGTGCACTTAGTGCCTGAGTGGTAAAGCTCTTTTAACGCTCGATCACGCAATTCTCCAGCACCAGCATATCCATTTGTGTTCGAAGGAAACAGTTTAAGGCCTCCTCTGGCGTGTTAACTATGGGCTCGTTCTCGTTGAAGGAAGTATTCAACAGGATTGGCACACCTGTCTTCTCCCTGAAACGATCTATTAAAGCGTAGTATCGCGGACTCACATCCCTGGTCACAGTCTGCAGCCTACCAGTACCATCCACATGGGTTACTGCCGGGATTTCGGCATGCTTCTCCGGCTTTATGGGAAACACCTTCTCCATAAACGGCACATCCTCCACCCGCGTAAAATAGTCAGCCACATATTCTTTCAGAATGCTGGGGGCGAAAGGGCGAAAGCTCTCTCTCCGCTTGATCTTTGCATTCAGCAGTTCCTTTGCCTTGTTATTTCTTGGGTCAGCAATAATGCTCCGGCCTCCAAGAGCGCGGGGACCAAATTCCGCCCGTCCGCTGAACCAGCCGACCACACCGGGCTCTATAAGCTTATCCGTCACTTTGTCATATAGCTCAGCATCAGAAAGCCTCGTGTATTTTATATCTCTTGATTTCAGGAACTGCTCAATCTCGTCGTTAGTAAATCTGCTTCCTGTATATGCAGAATAGACGGCCTTTGCCCTTGGATGCTTCAGCTCATGATTGTAGACATATAGCGCAGCTCCCATAGAGATACCCGCATCATGTCCCGCCGATGGGATATACAGGTGCTCGAATTTAGTACTACTCAGAATCTTTCCATTTGCAACAGAGTTTTGAGCTACTCCCCCCGCAATACAGACATTTTTAAGGCCGGTTCTGTCCTGCAGGTGTTTTAGCAGATGGATGATCAGATCTTCGCAGACACGCTGCACCGATGCTGCAATATCCTTGTGGTCCTGTGTCAGCTCGGCACCATTTATTCTTGCAGGACCCAGCAGGCTCTCAAACTTTTCACTGAACAGCGTGGAAACGGTTGGAATATTACCTTCGTACCCAAGCCTTATTTCAGTCGGCGGCGCGAAATACGAAGCATCCCAGTTAAACATTCCGTTATCCTCAAACCTGATGATCTGCCTGATCTTATCCACGTACTTTGGCTCTCCGTACGGTGCCAGTCCCATCACCTTATATTCGTCGCCATAATGCGGGAATCCCATGTATTGGGTGAAGGCAGTGTAAAATAAACCAGCGGAAACCGGAAAATCCATTGAATCCAATACCTCAATCTGGTTGCCCTTTCCAACAGCCAGCATAGTGGTCGTGAAATCTCCCGATCCATCGATGGATAGTATCGCCGCTTCGTCAAATGGACTCGCGAAGAATGCAGAAGCAAGGTGGCTCCTGTGGTGTTCTACGTTCCTTATTTTAGGCTTAATATCAGCTTCACTCATGCCACTGATCGCAGCCAGCTCCGCCTCTATGGTGCTCACCTTCCTTGAATTCTTTATCCTGTCCGAAAGCAGCGTGTTCTTCTTACCGAGGTTGCTTAGCACATATTTTATCTTGTTCCATCTCTTGGCTTTGGGATCTCTACCTATACATACATAATCTACCTCGTTCAGCGCCACACCCGCTTCCCTCAGGCAAAACTTAATGGCTTCTGAAGGAAATCCTGCCCAATGCTTTATCCGCCGGAAGCGCTCCTCTTCCGTTGCAGCCACAAGCTCCCCGTTCACAAATATGGCTGCCGAACTATCGGCATGGTATGCATTTATCCCTATTATTATCATTTCTTAGTATAAACTAGTTAATATAAAGTATTTAGTATTTCGTTGCCAATTGCAAAGCTCTTTCA
>CAMPJV010000073.1 GCA_946886975.1 uncultured Taibaiella sp.
CGATTGTCCTTGCCGACGTGGTACCTACAGCTATGACTCCACCCCGCAGGTTGTCAAGGATATTCTGTATTGTTTCAACCGTGACATCCACCCACTCAGCATGCATGTCATGCTCCTCCATTGTCTCCGACTTTACCGGTTTAAATGTCCCTGCTCCAACATGAAGGGTTACAAACCCCTTCTTCACCCCCCGTTTATCAAGGCTTTCCATGACCGCATCAGTAAAGTGAAGTCCCGCAGTAGGGGCGGCAACACTGCCCTCCTCTTGTGCATAAATGGTTTGATATCTTTCACTGTCCTCCTCCTGTGCTTCTCTATGCAGGTATGGAGGTAGTGGCACCTTCCCGGCCGCCTGCATCACTTCCGCGAAACTCAGGGTTTCATTGTCCCAACTTAACTCGACAGTAAATGACCCGACCTCCCTTTCTACGATAGCAGCCGCCAACGTAAATGCAGGATCTGAAAAGCTTTCACTTAATACCATCCCATGCTTCCACTTACTTGCACCACCTATCATGCACTTCCACCACACCTTTTCCGTTTGCAACATTGCCTGCTGCATATCTCCATACTGCTCATGCGGCTCCAGGCAAAACACTTCTATCACCCCTCCCGTAGGCTTATGAAAGAGCAACCTCGCATTTACAACTTTAGTTCTGTTGAAAACCAGGAAAGATCCGTCCGGTATATGATCCGCTATGTTCTTGTACTTAGACTCTGCTATGTTACCTTCCTTGTATATCAGGAGCTTTGAATCGTCCCTGTGCTCTAGCGGATACTTCGCCACTCGCTTCTCCGGAAGAGCATAAGTATAGTCATTGATCCGTATATCCTTGGGGTGGTTCATTTCTCTATCTCAACTCTGGTATAGATATTCCGGTAATCTTACGGTATAGGTCGATAGCATATAGATCAGTCATACCCGAAATAAAATCCACCACCGACTGAATGTCAAAATAGAGGTGTTCTCTTTGCCGCCTAACGACAAACTGTGTTGGAATAAGCTGCAGAAGCTTTTCCGCCCTTGCACTCCTTGGGAATAACACTGCATCCACAAACTCTCTGAGCAATCCACCAATAATATTGAAACCTGCTATCTCAATTTCCACTACAGACCTATAGTTGTAGATGTGCTTTACCGAAAAGCTATTAATATTCTTTATGTGTTCCTGATCCTCCTCAGGCAGACATTTCAAAAGATCCATGTCTAGCGTCCCAGCCAATAGGTCATCTTCCCTTTCAATAAACAGTTTCGATAACTTCTGCACCATCAGCCCTATCCACTTCGCGCGAATGAACTGCACCTTTTGATTATCATCGTTAATACCCGAAAGCTTTTTATTTACATAGTCAATGCCGTTGTAGCCCTCTTCCCTCTCAAAGAAAGGTAGGAAAAGGCTCATAAACTTTTCAATAGAAAGGATGTGGAGCCTGTGTGCATCCTCCAGGTCTATTACGCGATAGCAGATATCATCGGCCGCCTCAGTAAGGTATACAAAGGGATGCCTGGCATATACATTGGAATAGCCTTCTTTGGCTGGAATAGAAAGGTTGCTCGCAATCTCTTTATAAGTGGTCATCTCGCTATCGAAAAAGCCAGATTTCTTGGTAGCCATTAGTCCGGTTTCCTTATTAAACCCCTCAGACGAGCTACATGGATATTTAACTATAGATGCGAGTGTCGCATAGGTTAGCTTATACCCGCCCGCCTCTGTTTCATTGAAACTATGCGTAAGTATTCTAAAGGCATTGGAGTTTCCTTCAAATAGCTCGAAGTCCTTCAGTTGGTTCAATGTCAGATGTTGATTAAGTATTGCTCTTTTATCCTGATCTAGCTGAGTAAAGTAGCTTCTGATCGCATCCTCCCCCGAGTGACCGAACGGAGGGTTTCCTATATCATGAGCCAGACACGCTGCCGCGATTACAGACTGAAGCTCATGTCTGTAAAAATCAATGAAATACTCACCCTGCCGGCTGTACTTTTTTGCTATTTCCTCTCCTACTGCCTTACCCAGCGATCTCCCCACTGATGCAACTTCAAGGCTGTGGGTAAGTCTATTATGGACGAATACTGCACCAGGCAATGGAAATACCTGTGTCTTATTCTGCAACCTCCTGAACCCGGATGAGAAAATGATCCTGTCATAATCTCGCAGAAAGGAGGTCCTCACATGATCAGGGTTGGAATCCTTCCTTTCCGGATCTCCTGTTCGTCTTGAGCTATATAGCGTAGACCAGTTCATCCTGTAAAAATGCAACAAAAAAAGCACAGGCTTTTAACCTGTGCTTCGCTTTTGCAAACTATATGAATATCAATATACTTCGCCATTAGTACGGTATCTTCTCAGTCTCTTTTCCGCCCGCACCAGCTTATCATGTATTGTGTTCTTCTCGTGTGGGGTCCAGATATCGTCAGCCTCATACTTGGCAATTGCTTCCTTTATTAGGTCCTGCTCATCAAGCAGCTTATAATACTCCCGCTCTGTGATTTTACCCGATTTGAAAGCTGTTTTGATCGTCTTTTCCTGAGACTTCTGCTTGCTTTTGAAGTTCTGACCATTGGCATTCAAACCTAGGCCCATCCCGATAAATAGGATAGATAGAAAGAATAGCTTTTTCATGCTGATAAATTTATGACTGATTTATTGAATACACAACTATATAGACTAAAGCTTAATAAGGTCATCAGTCTTTCTGTCATAAAATTGATATTGAGCTATAGGCGAATTATTATCTGGAACAATCTTCAGCTTCACTTTGTATTTCCAGTACCATTTCCACACTACCGAGTTGAAGAAGCTCCCCTTAGTAAGGAAAGCCGCCATAATTGGGTGTACATGAAGCGCGAGTGATCTGTGCCCCTGGTTGATGAGGTACTTTAAATCTTTTTCCATCTCGTCTGCGATCAGAATAGATGGGCCGATCTTACCTGTTCCCTTACAGCTCGGACATACTTCTGAAGTCGATATATTCAATTCCGGACGTAGACGCTGCCTGGTTATTTGCATCAGGCCAAACTTGGAAATTGGAAGCAACGTATGTCTCGCCCTATCATTCGCCATGTATTCTTCCATGGCTTCTACCAGCTTCTTCTTGTTTTCTGGCAGTCTCATATCAATGAAGTCAATGATAATGATACCTCCAAGGTCACGTAGCCTCAACTGACGGGCAATTTCCTTAGCCGCCTCCATATTGGTCATGAGCGCATTCTGCTCCTGGCTTATATCAGCACTTCGAGTTCCGCTATTTACATCTATTACGTGGAGCGCCTCAGTATGTTCAATTATTAAGTAGGATCCGCTGTCAAGGTTTACAGTCTTGCCAAAGGCTGACTTCACCTGCTTGGAGATTCCATATGCGTCAAAGATTGGCTGACCCCCATTATGAAATGCGACAATTTCTTCTTTCTCCGGCGCTATGCGCGACACGTAATCCTTTGTTTCAGACACAAGCTTTTTATCATTTATGATGATCTTCTGGAAGCTCTCGCTGAGTAGATCTCGTAAAATAGAAGTTGTTTTATCCTGCTCGCTCAGAATGATCTGCGGCGCTTTAGCTCCTTTAAGATTGTTCTGTATGGACTCCCACATCCCGGCAAGTTCCAGAAGATCAGCATGTAACTCAGCAGTATTTTTTCCTTCAGCGGCAGTCCTTACAATAACTCCGAAGTTCCTTGGTTTTATTGCCTCAACTATTCGCTGCAAGCGCTTCCGCTCGTCTGCTGAATGGATTTTGCGCGAAATAGCAACAACATCATTGAAGGGGGTAACGACCACGAACCGGCCGGGAAGAGATATCTCACAGCTCAATCGTGGACCTTTAGAAGATATCGGTTCTTTCAATATCTGCACTAATACCTCCGGCTTACCCTGCATCACATCAGTAATCTTTCCCGTTTTCACGATCTCATCTTCATTCCTGAACTTACCGAAATCGTTACCCCAAGGGGTATTACCCTCTATAGAGAGTTTAGAGAATTTTACAAGAGAGCGGAAATAAGGGCTTAGATCGGTATAATGCAGAAAAGCATCTTTCTCATATCCAACGTCTACAAAGGCTGCATTAAGGCCGGGCATCAGCTTTTTGACCTTGCCCAGGTAAAGATCACCTACAGCAAATTGGTCCTGCCCATGCTCGTAATGAAGTTCTACGAGCTTTTTATCTTCGAGGAGAGCTATTTCAACGCCTTCTCCTGAAGAGTTAATAATTAATTCTTTGTTCATTCTACCGTCGTTTATCCAATCTCCCCGGTTACCTGACTTTAAATGTGGATCCCTTTCAGGCAATGTGCAATGACAAATCCTTACACCCTTTGCGCAATATGAAAGCAAGGAATGTAAGGAGATGTACTATAAGAATGGAAGGCTTAGCCAGGAGATTAGCCTCCTGGACGTATTATTTCTTCTTATGACGGTTCTTTCTTAGGCGCTTCTTACGTTTGTGAGTAGCAATTTTATGTCTTTTCCTCTTTTTACCACAAGGCATACTCCAGAATTTAAATAGTTACTTAAATGATTTTATATATTGGTCTATATCCTTACTGAATTCAGGATTATTCATTACCTGCTTTGCCTGCTCGAGCAACTGAACGGCCTTCTGCTTATCTCCTTTACCTTTGTAAGCTTCTGCCAATCCAAGCATTCCTTCCACATTTTCCGGCTCTCTCTTCAATACCTTTTCAAACCTTCCAATAGATTTGTCAAATTGTCCGGAAACAATCCCCTGTTGCCCAAGTATCAGGTTCGCAGGTACATTTTCCGGGTCTTTTTGGGTCACGTCGCGCAGCATCATTATACCTTGCATCGTCTCACCTGTTCCAATATAACACTCAGCAAGGCTAACTTTTGCAGAATCGTTGTTTGGATTTATCTCCAAAACTCTCTTAAATCCATCTGCAGCCATTTGCCCACTCCATGCCTGAGCCGACTCCGAATTAGCTTTTCGAGCCAACTCCAGAAATAAATGGGCTGCAAAGGTCAGCTTTTTTTCGGAATTCTCCAATTTCGCTGCAAGAAGATGATAATATGCTGCTACCTGCACTTGTTTGTGCTCTTGCCAAAGGGTGGCGAGATCACTAAAAGGAACTGCCATCTGTGACGAATCACTGATGGCAGCTATTTTCTTTTCAAGTTCTTCTATCTCCTTGGTAGCATGTGCAGGCAGCTGTTGCCGTGCTCCAGCTAAAATGGAATCAAATGAAGCAGGCTTCACAACATGCGGACCCTCTGATCCTGCTGCTATTGGCGCCCCAGCCTCTGGATTTTTAGGTGGGACGGTGTCTCCTCCAAAGTACAGAATAGCCAAAAGAGCTATTGCCGAAACGATGGTTATATAATGTACCGGGCGCAAGAAGTAAATTTTCTGCGCGAAGGTACGGAAATCATCGCCTCACCCACAATTGTTTATTGCTCAATTAGATCTATCTCTTTGTGTTCAACCAGGTCGTGCTTAGATTCCTTCACCGCCTGAACAAACTCCTTAGCCGGCTTAAAAGCAGGAATAAAATGCTCAGGAATCTCTACGGCCACGTTTTTCTTGATGTTGCGGCCAATTTTTGCAGCGCGCTTCTTTAAGATAAAACTTCCGAAGCCGCGAACATAAACGGGCTCTCCCTCTATCAATGAAGACTTAACCTCCTTAAAGAATGCTTCAAGAGCAACAAGGATATCTACCTTAGGAATCCCTGTTTTTTCAGCAATACTGCTTACAACATCAGCTTTTCTCATAACAGATTGTTTTTAGTGTTTTTATAAAGTGGTTAATGCGATAATGATAGAGTGAGTCCTAAATTCTATAAAAATTGTCCCGCGAACTATATTCTTCTGACAATCAATGTGCTCTAAAAAACTATACCACATACAAAGATATAACAACAATCAGACCACAAAGTAATATATTATTAATATTCCAAGATCTCCTATCTTATTAACAGTCAAAGCTTTCAGCTGACATCTTTAAAGGTGCTCCCATGTGCGCTTGAGGGGTTATAGTGGAGTATTTCTGCTAAACAAATGTTTTTAACATTGCCTAAAAAGTTGATTCCCCACAGTTTAGGCATTCACTAAAACTGTGGAATGATGTGGCAAAAAATACACAGTTTTAACAATGGAGGCTGGAATTTGCTTCTGTGAATGTTGTCATCACCTTTGAATTAGAAGTCGTTCTGTACTTTTGCGGCCGAAATGGAGGTGTCAAAAAAACGAAGCGCTGTTGCAGTTTGGCTATTGGTCGGGGTAATCATGATTATTGTTCAGATTCTCCTCGGTGGGATTACAAGGTTGACGGGATCTGGCTTGTCGATTACAGAGTGGAAGCCATTAATGGGTACTCTTCCACCGTTGAACGAGCAGGAGTGGCTCAAGGCCTTTGAGAAATATAAGCAAATTGCACAATATCATTACCTAAACAGCCATTTCACGCTGCAGGATTTCAAGTCCATCTTTTTCTGGGAATGGCTCCACAGAGTCTGGGCCCGGTTGTTAGGCGTGGTGTTCATCATCGGATTTGTGTATTTCTTAATCAGAAGGTACTTTGACCGCCAAATGGTTATTCCGTTTATTGCACTTTTCATTCTTGGCGGACTACAAGGACTTGTCGGCTGGATTATGGTGAAGAGCGGCCTCAATGATACAGATCTATATGTTAGCCATATTAAGCTTGCTGTTCACTTCATAGCGGCACTTGTACTGCTATGCTATACATTGTGGTTTGCACTACAGCTATTAGTGCCACCAACATCTATTATTGACAATCACAGGTTGTACTGGGCCACGATGGTCACTACAGGACTATTAAGTATCCAGTTAATTTATGGAGCTTTTATGGCCGGACTGAAGGCCGCTCCATACGCTCCAACGTTTCCGACAATAAACGGTGAATGGATACCTTCCGATGTGCTCACTAAGAGTCTGATCAATGATCCCATAAGCGTGCAATTTATTCACAGGCAACTCGCGTATTTGCTCGGCACTGTAATCATCTTCTGGTTTATTTTCTCGTTTCGACAAACCCGACAGCATGCGGGAAGCCTCCTCAAGTCAGTGATATGGTACCCTCTCATCCTGGTATTATTGCAGATCACGCTAGGCATCATTACAGTGCTACAGGCACCAAAAATGGGAAGCAGTCGCTTTGGAAGCTATGAGCTACTGGCGGAGGCGCACCAATTAGTTGCCATGTTTCTGCTCGTATCACTAATGATAAATCTTTATATCACTTCAGGCCGCACATCTCGAAGCTGAAGCCAACCACTGGTTTTTACAACTTAGAGAATTGGGCAATAAAAGTTGTAGTTTGAAGTTCTTTTTAGACAGGCCTGATGTTGAAGCTGCTGCATGGTATATATCGTTTTCTACCAGTACAACTTGTACTACTTCATTTCCGCAAATACCAACTTCTCTTGCTGTTTTGGGTCATTATCCTGGCCACCGTCACTGGAAACTTTGCCTCTCACTTTGGTGCGTCCAGCCTTTTCCTTGCACCTGAATATCTCGGGGAGATAAACTTCCTTAGCATGTTTTTGCTAGGCAGCGCTATGGCTATCTTTGCAATGGCCTGGAATATTACCACCTTTATTATCCATAGCCATCGAGTACCGTTCCTGGGTGCTACTAAACAGGCCTTTCTGAAATACTGCATCAATAACGCAATAATACCTATTGCATTTCTACTCTTCTATTCAGTTGTAAGTGTGCACTTTCAGTGGAAATATGAACACACAGAACCATTACAAATCCTGGTGCTTCAACTGGGTTTCTACCTTGGTTTCATTGTGATAATTCTGATTAGCTTCCTCTATTTTTTTAGAGTTGACAGGGATCTCTTTAAGGTCGTACTGGCCAAAATAACGAACCCTTCGCTCATCCGGGAGTTTATTCCCTATGACTCGCTGGATGTAGAGTTCGATATCGTTAGGGCTGACAGCTTCCTTTCTGAAACGTTGAAAGTACAATTCATAAGTGATCTGGAATCTTATTCTCCGCGGCTACTGACAACGGTACTTAGGAGACATCACAGGAACGCCATAACCGCTACAATTTTTGCCTTGTCGCTCCTCCTTGTGCTAGGCGCTTTCATGGAGGACCCCCGGCTCCGGATACCTGCCGCATGTGGGTTCCTGATCCTGTTCGCTGTGATGATGGGAGTCGTAGGAGCAGTAAAATATTTTCTCAAGACCTGGGAGCTGGTAGGATGGCTGGTCATTACGCTAGTGCTATCTCTCCTTGTCCGGTACAGGATCTTTGACCTCCGAAGTATTGCTTATGGCGTTGACTATCATACAGCGGAGCACAGTCGCCCCGCTTACAACTACAAGCATCTGAAAACTTTATTCAATCCTCACCGATACGAGCAGGATAAGCTTTCGGGAGAAAACAGATTGAACAACTGGTTGTCAAAAAGAGCCGATTCTTCAATCAAGCCTCCCCTTATCGTTTTAACTGTGAGTGGGGGTGGTTCTCGTTCAGCATATTGGTCGTTTAGAGTACTACAGTATCTGGATAGTATCTCAAAAGGAACGCTGTTTTCCAATTCAGTACTCATGACTGGAGCCTCCGGCGGCATGATTGGTGCAGCATACTGGAGGAGCGTGCATACTGCGCATATTGAAGGCAGAATTGCTAATCCGTACGATAGTAAATACCTTGAGAACATGGGAAAGGATCTGCTAAATGCGATCATATTTTCCTTTGCCAGTGTAGATCTCATATCGCCATTCAATAAGATCTCAATTGCCGGATATAGCTACACTAAAGACCGCGGATATGCTATGGAGCAGGAGATGGTCCGAAATACGGAAGGCTTGCTGGATCAAAAACTTAGTGACTATCAACTCGCAGAGGCACAGGGTCGCATTCCCCAGTTGATCATTAATGGAACCATAGTTAATGATGGCAGAAGGCTGCTTATTTCATCGCAGCCAGTCAGTTATCTGACGCAACCCTCATATTCGCTGAGAGATACGTTCCAGCCCCCCATTGACGCCGTAGACTTCGCTACGTTCTTCACGAATCAGAATCCCTATAACCTGAGGCTAACGACTGCCCTGCGCATGAACGCCACATTTCCCATCGTTCTTCCCGTTGTGAAGCTACCCTCGAAGCCAACTATCAATGTAATGGACGCTGGACTGAGGGATAATTTCGGGTTTGAAGTGGCGTGTCGCTACCTATTCGTATATCGTGACTGGATTGAGCAAAACGTGGGAAACGTCATATTCCTGGAGATCAGGGATACGAGAGAACATGAGGTGTTCCCGCCCACTGGACAAGACAAGCTGCGAACCATGATAGCAGATCCTGCGTTTGTCATTCAGAACAAATGGGAGCCATTCCAGTCTTATAATCATGGCTATTTTAAAGATTTCATGCCCACATTGATGAACAAGCTACATTTTTTGTCAATGACCTATATACCACAGGAGATTGACAAATCTGCAGCTTTGAATTTCCATATTACCGAACGAGAGAAACAGGATATCTACCAGTCCGTATTGCACCAGCAGAACCAGGCAACATCGAAACAGTTTCTACAACTTTTGAATCAATAAATCCCATTCAGGCAATTTAGGTATCCATTTCCTCCCGAGAAGTTTGTCCATTAGCGAACGGCACATTCGAAAGCGCTGCTTTTCGTCGACTAGGCCTACAGGATCAATCATTTTGCTATACTTCACAAGTTCGTCCCAGCTGCAATCATTGAAATGTTCAAAGAAAGATTGGAGAAGAACACGCAATTCCTTTAGATTCCAATAGTGAAATACTACTGCATCAGCAGGAAGTATCTGACCGTAGTTACCAAAGTAAATTGAGAAGGCGTACTGCTCAATAATGTGTTTTGGATACTCCTTGTAAACACTATCAGTGAACTCAAGGACGCAATCCAGAATTTCTGACCTATCTGTTGAAAAACCAAGGACTCCTGCATTCCACATGGTAGTATTTGGAGGAATATTTATAGATGAAATTCCTGCAGGA
>CAMPJV010000074.1 GCA_946886975.1 uncultured Taibaiella sp.
CCGTGCTTGATTCCGTAAGCTCCTCAATGCCCCCTACAAGAATATTTTCATCTTCATGCTCGGTTAAGTAAAGCCGGGCATTGATCATAGCGTGTTCAAAGGAGTGTCCCCTGTGCACATAGGTAAGGTTTTGACCATGGCAACCCGTCACGAGCGCTATCTGTCCAGCCACAGTATTGTGGGTTGACTGAATGAATGCCGTTGGCGTAAGCATTTGCTCGTCCTGGTCCACCATTTTCGAAAGGAACACTTCCGTATCGTGTATGCACCCGAGAGCTGTCCCCACAGATATTGCATCTGCCCGTTCTACACCTGCATCCTGCAGGCAGATTCTCGCGGCACCTATTCCCATTCTTACAGCCTTGCTCATCCTGCGCAGTTGCATCGGTGGTATATAAGACGTATAGTCAGGTTCCTTGCATAGTAGTCTGTCCGTTTCATACCGGGGAGCCTCAGACAAAAATTCGTCATCGCTGTTAGCTCCAGCCGGGCTTAATATGCCTGTTCCTCTTATGTATAGGTTCATCCTCATGCCTTTGAAAAGATGAGCGATGAACAATTACCTCCGAACCCGAATGAGTTGGATAGCACGTTTTTTATGTTTGAGTCTCGCTGCACTTCCGTCATTGGTTTCCATGATATGTCCTCCATCTGCGTTTCCCATCTGAGGTTTGGAAAGACGGTACTTTGCTTTATCGCCAGTGCGCTGTACACTGCTTCTATTCCGCCGCAACCGCCTAATGTATGTCCTATAAATGCCTTGGTAGACGATGCTTTGGGTGGGTGATCGCCAAATACAGAGCTGATCGCCTTGCCCTCGGAACTGTCATTGTTTGTCGTTCCCGTTCCGTGAAGGTTTATGTAATCAATATCCTCCTTTTTAAGGCCACTCTTCTTCAATGCTTGTTCTATCGCCAGTTTATTTCCTGTCCCTTCTGGAGATGAAGCTGTTTGATGATACGCATCATTGGCGTTAGCATATCCGCTCACAGTGCATATAGCGGACGCGCCGCATTGATGCATCGTCTTTTCACTCATCAGCACGATGTACCCCGCACCTTCGCCCAAGTTAAGTCCTCTCCTGTTATTGTCGAAAGGTTGGCAAGGCTGCCTGTCTAGTATCATTAGCGTATTGAAGCCGTTCAGTGTAAACCTGGACAAGGCATCGGCACCACCGGCAACAGCAATATCCAGCATTCCGCTTTCTATCATCTGCGCAGCCATCATTATGCTGTTGGCAGATGAAGAGCAGGCAGTGCTTATCGTCGTAACGAAGCCATCTATGCCGAGATGATTGGAAACAAGCTCGGTTATTGCACCACACTCGTGATTAAGGATCTCTTGTATGTGCGGCTCTCTCTCTTCCCTGAACCTTTTGTAGTAGTGTTCTGTTATGTCCATGCCGCCGACAGTATTGGCCGACAAGAAACCTGTCCTTAAACCTTTGGTATTTTCTCTGAACGGTAGCCATGCCTCCCTTGCCGCGATGCCGCTCAGTAAGGCAGTTCTTGGTAGTGTTGCACCCATGCCCGCCGATGCCGCCAGTTCTGCATTAGACGCCTTCACTTCCCCAACAGGAAATTCATTCTGCCAGTGTGTATGCAGGTATTCTGCTTTAGATATTCCGCTCCTGCTGTTAAGAAGTGAATCGAGGTTTGCTTCTGTGTTGTTCCCTATAGCTGTAATAACGCCCGTATTCACTACGAAGGCAGGTGACTTCATCTCTTATTCCTGTTGTTTGCCAACACGAATATAGCATCAGAAACCGGCGCTTTGGCCCTGTTTTCTGACCTGCCATCTCTGTTAGGGCATATCCTGCTGTTGGTAAGCCAGTTATAAGCGACATTCATAGACTCAGGCTCCGTCTCAGGACCACAGCATGTTATTGCTCTCGCCTGGCTCTCTTCACCGTGTATCCGCTCACTCTCCAATCTCTGGCGCACTGCTTTGAGTCGCCAGGGTTTTATCAGTCTCAACTTTTTCATTTGCACCCCCAGTAAATCCGTTTAGCTCTTATCTAGTATTTGCTGCATTGCAGCCGAGGAGAAAGTTAGACCATCCTTTTTCTTCACCACCCAAAACATACTAACATCGTGTTGATAATTGACGGCGTCAACCCACCCGCAGAGGCACGCTTGCATCCCCCTGTTTTCCAGCAGGTCATTTACCCAGAAGTAAAGCTCGTTGCTGTCTGGCCCATCGTTCACCAGGCAGGTTTGTTCGCCCTTAAATCCATGCCTGATACAAATTTCCCCAAGCATGATATTGGACAGAGTATAAACAAATAACGCAGGACTAGGTATGCTCAGTATCGATTGCTGGTATTTTTTGTCTACGTCAAGGCAACCACTGGCGGTGGCAAGTACCACCGCCACCTTAGCTTTATCGATCCCATCATAAACGAATCCGCTTTCCTTCTTAAGCAGGCATTCTGCTCCCAGCCATGCCCACTTGCTCAACACATCCATCTTAAAGAATTTCGGATAGGCAAAGCCTTGCTTCCTGTAAAAATCCTCGGGACTTAAAGCCTCGCCCGTCTCACCCACTGCCTCAATAGGTTCGTCATCCCTTAAGGCGCTAAGCTTGTTTATCCGAACCCAGTGACTAATGGTTGAACTCAACTCTCTCTATCATTTATAAAGCAAATTGTATGCCTAAACTGTCGTCTTTTGCGCAGCCAGATACCGGCTTAAAGTACGCATATTTTTCTCGTGGTTCTTTACGAATGGGTTATTCTCATCCCATACATAGCCTGCCAGAACAGAGCATATTTGGGACATTATCTCCGGGTTGCGGTTCTCCGCAAAGAAGATATTGAACAGGTCGCCATCGTACCAGCCGTTCACATATGTGCGGAATACATCCACTCCCACCTTCATTTTCGTCATATACTCGTTCTCCCAGTCCACGGGCTCGCCCTTTAGTTCACGGATTACCAGCTTTGCCGCGGTTTGCGCTGAAACGGACGCTAGTGTTACGCCGGAGGAGAATACAGGGTCCAGGAACTCAGTCACGTTCCCTGTCAGGACAAAGCCTTTACCATAGAAGGTTTCCGTTGTGGAGCTCCAGCTTTGCAGGGTCCTTGGTTCCCATAGCATTTCAGAGTCATTAAAGCGTTCTTTCAGTTCCGGCTGTGCGTCTATCAGCTTCTTGAATTGCTCCACTGGCGTGCCGGGATATTGGTCAAAGAACTCCGGATCGCCCACGTAACCCACCGACGTATTGCCGTTAGAGAATGGTATCACCCAGATCCATGTTTTCTCGTTATGAACGTAAACAGTTATCCTGTTAGGCTCTACTGCTGAGCTACGCTTTGGATCGGTCATATGGCAGAACACAGTCTTCCTGGGCGCCTGCGAAGATGGTTTGTCCAGTCCGAATAGTCGTGGTATTACTCTGCCATATCCGCTGCCATCCACTATAAAGCGGGCCCTGATGGTTTCCACTTGCCCGTCTGCTGTCTTTACCGTGGTGATGGAATGGTCGTCAAATATCTGGATGTTTACTACCTCAGTTTCATACTGCAGCGGGATACCCATCTTCACGCACTCATCAGCAAGTGTCTTGTCAAATTCTGCTCGCGGCACCTGCCACGTCCACTGCCATCCCGGTGTGAATTGCTGGGAGAAGTTAAAGTCGCACACCTTGTCATCATACACGAACTTTGCTCCATCCTTTTGCTGAAAGTTTTTCGCCTTCACCGCATCGAGGAATTTCGCTTCCTCCAGTGCCTCCATGCACCTCGGCAACAGGCTCTCCCCTATCACAAAGCGCGGGAACACCATTTTTTCTACAATCTGTACTGTTAATCCTGATTGATGCATTATTGAAGCAGCAATCGTACCCGATGGGCCTGCGCCTATTACTAAGACGTCTACTTGCTTTAAGATATTCATAAGGGGGAGATATAATACTAAGGAAAAGTGTTTAGCTCTTTACGGTCTTGATCTATTTTTTTTCGAGTATCTGAATGGTGTGGCTAAGGCCAATATGATCATGCTGTTTCACCACCTTAAAGCCTGCCTGATCTATAAGCTTGTTGAACACAGCACTGTCATACATCTGGCTGTTGCCATTCGCCATTGTTGTAAAATAAAGAGATGTCATTTGCAGGCTGAAGGCAGAGGCAGGGAACTTTTGTACGTCCCAGAATGTTTCATTAATGAATATGTGCCCTCCGGCAGGTAACGCCCTGTGACACTTCTCCAGTATGGATACAATCTCCTGGTCAGCAAAGCAGTCAAGGAACTGGCTCATCCATATCACATCGTAGCCCTCCGGTAGTTCAGCGTTCTTGTCCAGCACATTTCTTTCATGATATTGCACCCTATTTCCATATCCTGCCTCATCAATGTGCTGTTTTGCCACATTTAGCTGAATACCGAGGTCCACTAGCCCTACCTGCACATCTTCATTGTAATCCAGGCACGCCAGGGTAAACTTACCCGTGTTTGCACCTATGTCCATTATCTTCTTCGGCTCATATGCAAATACCAGCGGCAGCGCTTCCGGGAAGGCGTTATCTGAGTAAAAGTGGTCGAAGTTGAACCAGCTCTCTTTCGCAGGCTCTGGTAATATGGAAAGTCCCTGGTAGATAGTGTCCCAGTTGCCCAGGTGCTTCAATCCCAATGGCTTTCCCTGTGCTAATGATTGCTCCAGGTCCTGGGCCCCGGCATAGCATACATCCCGCATGAAGTCAGTGTTCACCACTGTCATCTGGTGATTAATGAAGAAGTGCCCCGTTTTGCTCAGGAAGTACTTTCCTTCCCTTCTGTAGACCAGCCCGATTCCCAGCCCAGCTTCCAGCAATACCCTCACGGCATAGTGGCCCATGTTCACCTTCGCTACCACGTCTTCAATCGTTATTCCTGCATCCTTTGCCTTGTCAACTTCGCGAAGAATTCCTTTATCCCGAAGCAAAACGGATGCCTGGAAAACATAGGGCGCAAAAGCAATGAATTGCGCCTGCGATATCGCGTCTAACGCCGACTTCTTATCTTCCTCAAAAAGCGCTGGTTTTTTTACTGGGGTCTCTACCATAATTGTGTGCAATATGGCCGCAAAATTACGTAAGAATCAGGTTCTTACGATATTTATTTACATGGAAAAATCCTTACCTGTCACACCACAGAGGCCTGATATTCAGCCATGAATAAATATGACCACCCAGGAGGTGGCCATACATTTTGTCAGCTATCTTATTCTATTTTTCTAACGAACGGACACCTCTCAATAACCTGCTCCACCGTATGCCATCTTCACCGTAGCTCAGCCATACAAACCATGCTTTACCCACCACGTGGTTTTCAGGAACAAATCCCCAGAATCTTGAATCAAGTGAGTTGTGTCTGTTGTCACCCATCATCCAGTAGTAATCCATCTTGAAGGTATAAGATGTAGCGGGTTTCCCATTAATAACGAATTGCCCGTTCGCCTCCTGGAAGTCATTCTCCTCATACACGTCAATGATCCTCCTGTACAGGGCAATGTTCTGTGGCGTGATCTGCACAGTTACCCCCTTCTTAGGAATAGTCATTGGACCAAAGTTGTCCTGGTTCCACTTAAAGTTGGTCGTATCATGCGGGAAGGTCCATGCCTGTACGGATCCCACCTCTCCCTTCCTTGCTATAGCCGGTATAAATCTGGCCACCTGGGGCTGCTTCTGAATGAATGGAACATGCTCATTTTCTATCAGCACGGTATACTGGTTGCCCATCACGTTCACTACCTCTACATCATGCTCATCCAGCACATCCTGGTTCAGCGCACTGCCATTGGTAATGATCAGGTACTCCATCTTGCTGTGTGCGAACACTGGTGATGGTTGTCCGTTTATGTGTACTATTCCGTCCTTTATCTCCAGCACATCTCCGGGTATAGCCACACACCGTTTAATATAATTATCGGTCTTATCTATCGGCCTTGTGTCAATAGTATAGCTGCTATGCACCGCCTGTCTGCCGTTCACCCTGCTTATGATGTAGTAGTCCTGCTCGGGCATCTCCTTAATAATGGTATCTCCCTCCGGGAAGTTGAACACCACGATATCATATCTTTCTACGTCTCCAAATCCCCACCATCTCTTGTAGTCCCACTTTACAGACTCACTATATGACTTTCCTCCTGTTATAGGCATAGTATTGTGCACCAGCGGCACAGACAGTGGCGTCATAGGCACCCTCGGCCCGTAAGACACCTTGCTTACGAACAAATAATCATTCACCAGCAGACTCCCCTCCATCGATCCCGTAGGTATGGTATAAGCTTCCACAAGAAAGGTCCTGATGATCGTAGCTGCTACAATAGCAAAAACGGCCGCATCCAGCCATTCCCGCCATACCGGCTTTTTCTTTACTACTCTCTTCTCTTCTTCTTTCTTTCTCCAGAAGGCTAATCGCATGAGGGTTAATTATATGAGCAGCAAAACTAACAAACTACCTTACATTATCAGAGTCAGCGCCAACTCTAACTGTAATTTAACAGCACAACATTGTCTCCCAGACTTGTTCACATTACTACCCCTTCAAAGCACTCTTATTTGAGCGACTCATCACCCGCTCTGATACGGAGTAAATACGGGGTATATACGGGTTAAATACGGAGTAAATACGGGGTAAGTATGGAGCTGCACCGAAGTTGCACAGTGTCTACTCCCTCTCTCCACCGACGTTGCTTTACTATTTTTGACTTGGTTAGTCCGCTTCTCACATACCCATCTTACCACATCTGTCATACTTTCTTCCATTCCTCTTATCTTGCCACCAAATTTTTGCTCAATGGCTCGTTCGGTTACTATCCTTGGCGCAGGGCTCGTCGGCTCCCTTCTTTCCATCATCTTGCGTAAGAGAGGTTACGAGGTCACCATATATGAGCGCCGTCCTGATATGAGAAGCGCCAGCATAGCCGCCGGCCGTTCCATTAACCTGGCCATGAGTGCCCGCGGCTGGAAAGCCCTTGATCTCGCAGGTCTCCGTGAGGATATGGAAGCGCTTGCCATCCCGATGTACGGCCGTTTCCTCCACCAGGCCGATGGCACCGCCGCCTCACAGCAGTATGGCAAGAACAATGAGGCTATCTATTCCGTAAGTAGGGGAGAGCTGAACAAAAAGCTCATGTCGCTTGCTGAGCAGGTCGGCGTTAAGATAAACTTCGAGCATCGCTGCACCAGGGTAGACGTTCCTCACAATCGTCTCCACCTCGAGACTCCCGATGGCAAGGAAAAGCTCATAAATGCCGATCTCTTGTTCGGCGCCGATGGTGCATTCTCCGCCCTCCGTAGCAGCTATACGTATATGGATAGGGTCAATGCCTCTCATCAATACCTTGAGCACGGCTATAAGGAATTGTCCATTCCCCCAGCCGAAGATGGCGCCATGAGAATGGAAAAGAACGCTCTCCACATCTGGCCGCGCAAGAATTTCATGCTCATCGCCCTGCCCAATACAGACGGCACATTCACCTGCACCCTCTTCCTTCCCTTCGAAGGCGACATATCCTTCGACGCCATTAAGACGAAGGAAGACATACTCTCGTTCTTTAATACGCACTTCCCCGATGCAGTGCCGCTCATGCCTACACTGGTGGAAGACTTTATGAATAATCCTACTTCTTCGCTCATCACCACCTACATCAAGCCCTGGCATTACCAGGATAAGAGTGCCTTAATAGGCGATGCTGCTCATGCCATTGTTCCCTTCTACGGACAGGGCATGAATGCCGGCTTTGAGGACTGTACTATTCTTTCCGGATTGCTCGATAAGTACGGCGAAGACTGGAATACTATTCTTAATGAATATGACCAGAAAAGAAAGCCGAATGGGGATGCGGTGGCACAGCTTGCTTTGCTTAACTTCGTGGAGATGAGGGACAGAGTGGCCGATCCTCACTTCCTGGAGCGTAAGAAAATAGAAAAAGAGCTGGGGAAGAGGTATCCGGATAAGTTCATTTCCGTCTATGAAATGGTCTCTTTCAGCCACACACCTTACAACACCGCACTCCGCTGCATCCAGGCACAGGATCAGTTATTGGGTCACATTATGAGCGAGGGCGACTTCTTTCAGAATGTAGATCAAAATGGTTTCAACAATAAGTTGGATCAGTGGGTAAACGACTATCATACGTCGGTGCAACAACTGGATTTCGGAAAATGAGGACTGATAAGCGTTGGACACTAAAGCCTGCTAACGAAAAACATATACAACAGCTAAGCGAAGACCTTCGCATACATCCTGCCCTCTGTAGGCTTCTTGCCGTCCGTGGTGTCACCGAGTTCAATAGTGCAAAAGATTTCTTCCGTCCTCATCTCGGGCAGCTTCATGATCCTTTCCTTATGAAGGGTATGAAGCAGGCGGTGCAGCGTATAGCCGAGGCAGTCGAGTGGCACGAGCGCATTATGGTCTATGGAGACTACGATGTGGACGGCACCACATCCGTCGCAGTGGTTTATTCCTTCCTTCGGGAATATTATGATGGAGAGCTTTCCTACTACGTGCCTCACCGTTATCGCGAAGGCTATGGTATCTCCCGTCAGGGGATAGACCATGCTCATGCCAATGGCTACACCTTGATGATCACACTCGACTGTGGCATCAAGTCCGTAGAACTGATCAACTATGCGCAATCCCTCGGCATCGATGTCATCGTCTGCGACCACCACACGCCCGATAGTACTCTACCACCCGCATACGCCATCCTCAACCCTAAGCAGACCGACTGCCCTTACCCTTACAAAGAGCTAAGTGGCTGCGGCATCGGCTTTAAGTTGATATCAGCGCTTGCAAAGCATTGGAAGCTTCCCGAAGAATCCGTCTTCGAATACCTCGACCTCGTCGCCACCAGCATAGCGGCAGACATAGTGCCTATGGATGGCGAGAACCGAATTCTTGCATACTATGGCATCAAGAAGGTCAATGAAAATCCCTCCCTCTCCATCAAGACATTGATGCAGAAGTCAGGCGTCGAGAGAGAAATGAGTATCTCTGACCTCGTATTTGTAATCGGCCCCCGCGTCAACGCTGCCGGCAGAATGGATGACGCCCGTAAGGCTGTGGATCTCTTTATAGAAAAGGATCCCGACAAGATGATTCAACTGGCCGAAGTGCTTCAGTCAGATAACACGGATAGAAAGGAAGTAGATAAAAACATTACAGAAGAAGCCCTCGCTATTCTTCAGGGGGATGAGGCCATGGGTAAGAGAAAGTCCACGGTTCTCTACCAGGAGCATTGGCACAAAGGCGTAGTAGGGATAGTTGCTTCCAGGTTAATCGATCACTATTACCGCCCCACCATCGTCCTCACCCATTCCAACGGAAAGGTATCCGGCTCCGCCCGTTCAGTGAGCGGCTTCAACATATACGAGGCCATCCACGAGTGCCGCGACCTCCTCGAAAACTACGGCGGTCACTTCTACGCTGCGGGTATGACCATGCTCCCCGAAAGAGTAAAGGCCTTCTCCGACAAGTTCGAAGAAGTAGTATCAAAAAGTATCCCCCCGGAGTTGCTCATCCCAGAGATCCAGATCGACGCAGAGATCAAGATCTCTGACATCAAGCAACCCTTCTACAATATTATGAAGCAGTTCGAACCTTTCGGACCTTCTAACCTTCGCCCGGTATTTCTGACCAAACGAGTGTACGACTACAAAGGCTACTCACGCGTAGTAAAAGACCAACACCTCAAGTTCATCGTCCACCAGCACAACGGCCACGTCATAGATGGCATCGGCTTTTTCCTCGCCGATCGCGCCGAGATCGTCAGCCGCGGTCCCTTCGACATGCTCTACACAGTAGAAGAGTGCGAATACAACGGCATCACCAAACTCCAGGTAAAAGTCATAGACGTCCGCGCCAGCTAAAACAGAATAAGAACAAAAGAAAAAGAAGGACCAAAGGCCTTCGGTAATCATTATGTGTCACTCGCGTAAGCCCTCCCCTTGGGGG
>CAMPJV010000075.1 GCA_946886975.1 uncultured Taibaiella sp.
AGATTTGCATAGTGAAATTACTACATTTGCGGCACTCTGCCCAATAGATTTATACATCGAAAAGCATGCCAGATTTTTTATGAGCACATTAACGACCCGCGAAGAAGATTACTCTCAATGGTACAACGACCTGGTCCTGAAAGGGGGCCTGGCAGATTATTCGGCAGTCAGGGGATGCATGGTGATCAAGCCTTATGGGTTTGCACTTTGGGAGAATATGAGGGATGTGTTGGACCGTATGTTTAAAGAAACAGGACATCAGAACGCATACTTCCCTCTTTTTGTGCCTAAAAGCCTGTTCGAAGCGGAAGAAAAGAACGCGGAAGGTTTCGCGAAAGAGTGTGCTATAGTCACGCATTACCGACTAAAGACTGATCCAAACAACCAGGGAAAGCTGATAGTAGACCCGGAGGCCAAGCTGGAGGAGGAACTGATAGTAAGACCCACCAGCGAGGCGATCATCTGGAGTACATATAAAAAATGGATACAATCATACCGCGACCTTCCTATACTTATTAATCAATGGGCAAACGTGGTACGGTGGGAAATGAGGACAAGGCTGTTCCTGCGCACCGCGGAATTCCTTTGGCAGGAGGGACACACTGCTCATGCTACCAGGGAAGAGGCCATTGAGGAGACTGAAAAGATGCTGGACGTGTATGCCACATTTGCAGAGCAATACATGGCTTTGCCGGTAATACGTGGCGTAAAGACTGCCAACGAGCGTTTCGCCGGCGCGGAGGACACTTATTGCATTGAGGCGCTCATGCAGGACGGCAAGGCATTGCAGGCAGGTACCTCTCACTTCCTTGGCCAGAACTTTGCTAAGGCATTCGACGTGAAGTTTGCTGATAAGGAAAACAAAATGGAATATGTCTGGGCTACCTCATGGGGCGTGTCAACTCGCCTTATAGGTGCGTTGGTAATGGCTCACAGCGACGACCAGGGATTGATCATGCCGCCTAAGATCGCGCCGTTGCAGGTAGTCATCGTACCTATTTACAACAAGGACGCCGCTACAAGGGATAAGATAGACAGCAAGGCTGAAGAGATCATGAAGGAGCTCCGAGGCAAGGGGATCAGTGTGAAGTATGACAAAGACGATACTACGAGGGCAGGATGGAAATTTGCTGAGTACGAGCTAAAGGGCGTACCAGTCCGCGTAGCTCTTGGTGCACGCGATATGGAGAACAATGTGGCTGAGGTAGCTCGTAGGGACACTAAGGAGAAGGCTGCCTACTCCCTGGATGGCATCAGCGAAAAAGTAGAACAGCTGCTCGCCGACATCCAGCAAAACCTGTTCGACAGGGCATTGCAATTCAGGGAAAGTAAAACAACCATAGTTGATACATGGGAGGATTTCCAAAAAACACTCACTGAAAAGGGAGGCTTTATCTCTGCCCATTGGGACGGCACCCCTGAAACTGAGGAGAAGATAAAGGAACTCACCAAAGCCACTATCAGGTGCATACCTCTTAACGGTGCAAAGGAAGAGGGCAAGTGCGTGCTCACAGGTAAACCCTCCGGCCAGCGTGTCTTCTTTGCACAAGCCTATTAAACATTATTTCACCATCTATACGCTTTGAAAACAAATCACTACAATGGAAAGTTATAAACGGGAAGAAGGCATCTTTCACTTAGGTATAGACGAGACTGCACGCGCCTATATGCTGGAGACCTCCCGCTGGGCAAAGTTCCTGGCCCTGATAGGACTCATACTTACCGGCATGCTCTCGATCGGCCTCGTCTTCCTGATCTTCGGTTCTTCCGAAATATCGAAGCAGTTTGGCGCGGCCTATGGGATCGGATATGGCATCGGCATGTTCCTGTTCTATCTCTTTATCATCCTCATCATCTTGTACCCCTCGCTCACCTTACTTCGTTTCTCCAAGAAGATAAAACCGGCGCTTCAGACAGGAAACAATGAGCAGTTCAACGACGCGATCAAGAACCTGAAGAACACGTTTAAGTTCTGGGGTATTTACATGATCGTATTCCTGGCTATCTACGGTATCAGCATCATATTTATTATCCTGGGTACGGTTGTATCTGGCTTCTAAATCCAACCAAACATTTTCATTTGCGGCGACGAGTAAAAAGAAAGGTGCTGGATAGAAGTTGCCGCAATAGCTCTACTCCTCCCCCGCCCCATAGATCTTCTCGATCTCGTTTGCATACTTCTTCTCTATCACCTTCCTCTTGATCTTCAGGGATGGCGTAAGCTCTCCGCTGTCAATAGTCCACTCCGCCGGTAGTAGCTCAAATCTCTTCACCTGCTCTACGTGACTGAATAAGGGATTGTATTTGTCAAGCTGCTTCCTGATAAGTGCTTTCACTTCAGGCATCAGGATCAGCTCCCTGTTAGTGCCGGCCACCTGCTTGCCCTGGTCCTGCAGATGTTTCCTTACATGAGCAAATGCGGGTACGATAAGAGCACCCACAAACTTCTGCGCTGCGCCCACTACGATCATCTGCTCTATGTAAATGCTCTCCTTCATCTTGTTCTCTATCGGCTGTGGAGCCACGTACTTCCCACCCGAAGTCTTAAATATCTCCTTTTTTCGGTCAGTGATCTTCAGGAAGCGACCTTCTATCCATTCACCTATATCTCCTGTATAGAACCAGCCATCCTTTATCACTTCAGCAGTAAGCTCAGGCTTTTTATAATAGCCCATCATCACGTTATTGCCCCTGGTGATGATCTCGCCATCTTCTCCAAGCTTCACCTCCACGTTCTGGATAAGCGGTCCTATAGAACCGATCCGCCTGTCTTCAGATTCGAACCTGTTCACTGATATTACCGGAGATGTCTCCGTAAGACCATACCCCTCCATGATCACAATATTAGCCGCGGTAAATATCCGTATCAGTCGCTCCTGGCATGGAGCAGAGCCGGTAACGATGGCCTTCACATTTCCACCCAGCGCTTCCCTCCATTTGTTGAAGATGATCTTATTGGCCAGCTTTAGCTGAAACTGATACCACCAGCTTCCCCTATTCACGTTATCATATTTCTTCCCAAGCTCCAGCGCCCAGAAAAAAAGCGCTCTCTTCATACCCGTAAGCTCAACACCCTTTCCAAGTATCCGTTCGTACACCTTCTCCAGCAATCGCGGCACGGTAGTGAACACAAGTGGTTTCACCTCCCGCAGATTGTCTCCTATGGTCTCCATGCTTTCCGCATAATAGATGGAGATACCTGCATCCAGGTAGATGTAGGTCACCGTCTTTTCAAAGATGTGGTTCAACGGTAGAAAGCTCAGGGCCTTCGCTCCCTTTTCTGCGAAAGAGAAGGCAGGCATCGAGTCAATGATGTTACTCACAATATTGTGATGGCTCAGCATCACGCCTTTCGGATTGCCTGTTGTTCCTGATGTATAGATGATCGTTGCAAGGGTATCGCTGTTGATCCTGTCAATGACTGACTGGTCCGGGCTCAGGTTCTTCGCGGTAAGCTCCTTCCAGTTGCTCATGCCGTCTACCTCATCAAATGAAAAGATATGCTTCAGCGTAGGTACGCCGGCAAATGCTTCTTTGAATCGCGCATACATATTCGCGTCGGAAAGGAACAGTATCCGCACCCCCGCCTCGTTCAGTATGAACGCTATCTCCTGCGGACTGATAGTCGGATAGATTGGTGTAAGCACTGCGCCGGTCATCTGGACAGCTAGATCAGTAATGAGCCACTCAGGTCTGTTGGGAGCTATGATGGCTACCTTCTCCTGTTGCTCCGGCTCCAGTATGTCATTAGACATGCCAAGGGATAAAAGTCCTCCGCAGAGCCTGGCAGCCGTATCCCACGCTTCCTTTGATGAATAGGTTCGCCATTGGCCCTGCTCCTTCGCGGCCAGCATTACGTCGCCAGGGTCCCGCTCACTTCTTTGCGCTACTATATCAAAAAGACGAGTGATCATCTTTAAATTTAGCCAATAAGCAGCTATATTCAAAAGCAGCGCCTCTGCAAAGCGTTAAGTCCCCTCGCTGAAACAAAGGTTTCCAACAGACACATTAGGAAATCAACTAACGGGTATGCTTTCACTATGCTTTCACTATGCTTTCAATACGCTTCTCCTAAGCCTTACCGGTAAAGTAGCTACGCAACTTCCGTCTGTCTGCCTGCAGCCAACCCCCATCCCGCCTCAAATCAGTACCTTTACAAAAAGGTTTCAGCATGAAGGAGAGCTATGGCACACTGGTAGACACCGTAAATGGCTTGAAAGCAGACGGATACACCCTCGACTTTAATATCCAGCAGGATTGCCTCATCTGTCACAACACCAACACTTCTCTCTCGCCGGAAGACTTCGAAATAGATAAGGTCTACCGCTTTGAAGGTGCATCCGATCCCGACGATTCGGCAATAGTCTACGCTATCTCGGCTCCCAAACTCGGAGCCAAGGGTGTGCTTGTAAATGCGTATGGCATATATGCAGACGATATATCCGCCGCATTGGTAGCGAGGCTGCATCATCATCACCAATAACAGAACTATTCTTAAGCTGCTCACTATGGAGAATAAAGCAAACGAAGCAACACCTCAGCGTCCTGAAGGAGACAGAATGTTAAACGCACCACTGGTGCATATGGACCTGAACAAGTTCATAGCGCAGGTACGCGCCGAATCTACATGGGCAGACAGCGATCACAACGCCATTACCATCTATAAGAATGAAAGTGTACGGATAGTGCTGATAGGCATGCACGATCAGGCCGTCCTGAAAACCCATACAGCCAGCGGCGTCATCACTGTGCACGTGCTGGAAGGCAGCGTGGACTTCATAACAGAGGAACAAACAGTCTCCCTCGACAAAGGCCAGATGGTAGCCCTGCAGGAAAAGATACTTCACAGCGTAAAAGCAAAAGAGGAGAGCTTCTTTCTGCTGACGTTAGTAATAAAATAAAGCCCAATCGTCTCCGAGTCGAGCAACGAACAACTCAATTCAGACTAATCAACGCCGACCTGCGGTACATCATTCAGCCAGAAGACGACCGGAAGTACTTTCCTCTGGCTAAAAGTATGTCCATCAATTTGCGCCGGGATCCATTGTCGCATTTCAGAGATGATACGGATGGCCTCATTATCGCACGACTCGTAGAAACCCTTTTCTACTCTTGGCTCAGTCACTTCTCCTTGTTCATTCACGGTAAAAGAGATAAGCACCTTTCCTTCTGCTCTGGACTCTTTGGCATCCTCTGGGTATTCCAGGTTGTTGCCTATATAGGTCATTACATCACCATTGAATATCGCATCAGTCCTTATCGGCGGGCATTCGATCGCTTCTCCCGATTCCGCAAAACACTTCTCTGCTACAACGTTGCCTTTCTTATATTGGCTGTACCTTTTCAATTGGCCGTTCCGGTACAATACTTTCAGGTCGCCATGTAGCGTATCATTCACAAAGTCGAGTTCAAGCCACTTGTTATCTGAGAAATCATAATTAACCTTGTAAGGTCCATGCTTTTTTCCATGCAGCCAGTTTGTCTGTGCAATGAGCTTTCCTTCTTCATCGTAATCTGTCTCCTTCCCTTCAAGCAATCCATCTTTATATGAGAATTCAGACTTTACTTTCTGCGTCCCGATATAGTATTTAGTAAACTTTCCATGCCATCTTAATCCTTTTAATCCACCCGTCGTACGTATAGCTCCGGTCGCTGAGTCGTACCAGGTTGCCTTTGCTATGTCATGATGATATTCTAGCACACCTTCCAGTTTCGTTGAATCCTCGTAGTATTGCTTCCATAGCCCCTCTCTTAAGCCTTTCCTAAACTCGCCCCTCATGGCGACACCTCCCAGACGGTTGTATTTTAGAAATATCCCTTCTGCCCTTCCATCTTCATAGTCGACGGTTGACCTCAACTCCTCCGATACTGGATCATATGTTTCCCAGGACCCCACCTTTTTCCCATTCTTATATTGTCCTTTCTCAATTTTCTTATGGGTCGTGCGGTCATAACGGCCGAAGGGACCGTCCAGCACCCCATTATTAAAAAATCTGACACTGGCAATATCTTCTGAATTCGGGTAGTATATCTTCCAGAGTCCATTAAGAATGTATTCGTCGGGAAAAACTTTTAGCTTTCTAATACCTTCAGATTTCTTAACACCATTAATATCAAAATTTATGACCTTTTGCAAGCGGGCGCTGTCGCTATAGATCAACTTAGTTTCGATCCGCTGGTTTTGATCATAGAACCGCCATTCACCTGTGCGAATACCGTCAACATACATGCCCTCCTTATAAATCGTTCCTGCTAAAGGCCTTAAAATGTAATAATGACCATCTTTTACGGCTTCAAGTATATCGCCAGTTGCGACTCCGTCAACAAAGGTGGGTTTTACAGAACTTGAGTAGAATAGCTTGTCGTTTGCAATGTACATATTCACGCGAAAGTGCACGCTGTCCTCTCTTTCCACAGTTGCAAAACGCGACGTCTTGCTCTTGGGAACTCCCCTTGGCAAATAGATCGTGTCCTGCTTAACTGGTTTCTGGGCTTCTGCTGCCAGGTTAAAGGACAAAACGCAACTCAGCGCGACAATCATTCTGGCAACAGTATTCATAAGCATTCTTATCTACAAAAATAATCGCTCTCCGGCTAAAAACGAAAGTGGCTTTTACTCGAATGTCCTCCTGACCGCTCAAGCCAATATTAGCCCAAGCTACCCACCGCTATAACTCATCTAACAACGAACAACGAACAACGAACAACTACCCCCTGTTATCAATAAACCTCACTTGCTTCCTCGTCGCCGGAGGAAACTGCAGCTGCTGTATCTCAGAAGCAGGATGAAAGTGTAGTAAAGGTGCCACGCGAAGCTTTGACTGCAGCTGTGGCCGGAGCTTTGCCTCACAGTCATCTACCGGCAGTAGCGTATGAAGATGCAGCTTCAGCTCATCAGTGCCTATCTCATTAGTGAATACCTCCACGACATACTCTTTGATGTAAGGAATGTTGTTAAGTATATCGAAGATGGCGGGGGGGTAAAGCGTAGTGCCTTTGTACTTTATCATCTGCTGTTTGCGACCTACTACTGGGCTCAGACGGCGAGACGTTCTGCCGCAGCTGCACTTTGTCTCGTAGTAGCAACAGATATCTCCTGTACGGTATCGGAATAATGGCATCCCTTCTACGCCAAGTGTGGTTATAGCCACCTCGCCGTATTCGCCCTGTTTTAATGGATTGCCCTGGTTGTCTATAATCTCCAGGATAATGAGGTCGGGAAGCTGATGGCCACCCATACCTGCACCGCATTCGGTAAATGCTGTCTGCATTTCAGTAGACGCATAGGTGCTATATAGCTTTATCGGCCACTGACTGGCGATCTTTTGCCCGAGGGCGTTCAGCTCAAAGTCGCCCTGCCGTAGGCTCTCCCCTATGCACACAGCCTTTTCCACCGGCTTATTTTTCAGGTCTATCTGATGCTCATTGGCGTACTCAATGAGGCGGAGCATGAATGAGGGTACGGCCACCAGGCTATTTGATGTCAGTCGCAATATGGTATCCCATTGCATCGCGGGAAGACCCGGCCCTGTCCTTACCAGCGCAGCGCCCAGCTCCCGTATACCCATATAATAGGCCATGCCCGCCATAAACTGCCTGTCGAGGGTGAGCATGAGCTGGTAAATATCCTCCGGCTTGCCGTCCGCACACAGGAACGACTGCTGCTCGTTATAAGTAAGCCTTTGCAGATCATGCTCCGTCAGGGCAATGGTTACAGGATTGCCCAGCGTGCCGGAGGTAGCAGTGTATTCTTTTATAGTATGCGTCTCCACGCAGAGAAAGTCCCAGTTATGCTCTTGCATATCGGTCTTGTCCGTCGTGGGCAGGAATGTCAGGTCGTGAACGGACTTTATGTTCTCAATATTGATGTTGTGCTCTTTAAATATCTTTTGGTAGAAGGGAGAGCGATGGGCTGCATACTTCAGTTGTTCCTTCAATGCATGGGACTGCCATTCTTCCTGCTCGGCAAGAGATTGGAACGCTAATCTGGGGTTGTATTGCATCGCCGCAAATGTAATAAATTAAGAGAGCCGCTGCCTTCATCCCGGACCTCATAGAATCGTCTGCCGGATACGGGAGCCTGGTGACGGAAAAGACCGGCGGTGCAAAGGCTGAAAAACACTGTCCATCAGGCTAGGACTAGGACGGATCATTGGCGACGAGCCACCTCACTCGCGTAAGCCCTCCCTTTGGGGGAGGGTTTGGGAGGGGCTTCATTTCCATATTTCAACTCACTGCCTTATCTTTGCACATGGCTGCAAAATCTAAGTTTTACGGCGAGGGTCTAACGTTCGATGATGTACTATTAGTTCCTGCCTACTCTGAAGTCCTTCCCCGCGAAGTAAATATCTCCACCAAGCTTACTCCTGAAATTACGCTGAACATGCCTATGGTATCCGCCGCTATGGATACGGTCACTGAGGCAAATCTGGCTATTGCGCTGGCCCGTGAGGGCGGTATAGGTATGCTCCACAAAAATATGAGCATCGAGCGCCAGGCAGACCAGGTAAGGAAGGTAAAGAGGTCGGAGAGCGGCCTGATCGTAGATCCCATTACGCTTTTACCCGACGCTACGGTGAACGATGCCATGCAGCTAATGCGGGACAATAAGATAGGTGGTATTCCCATAGTAGATAATAGCAACAAGCTGGTAGGTATCCTCACGAATCGAGACATGCGCTTCGAGAAGAACATGAAGAAGAAGGTGAGCCAGATAATGACCACCGAGAACCTGGTGACAGCACCGGCGGGTACCAGCATGGGCAAGGCGGAGACGATACTGGAGCAATATAAAATAGAGAAACTCCCGATAGTAGATAAGAAAGGAAAGCTGATTGGCCTCATCACCTTCAGAGATATCATGAAGCTAAAGAGCCATCCCAACGCAGCTAAAGATGCCATGGGCCGCCTTTTAGTGGGTGCTGCTGTAGGCATTACGGCTGATACACTGGAGAGAGTGGAGGCGCTGAAGAATGCCGGGGTAGATGTAATAACACTCGATAGTGCTCACGGCCACTCCAAAGGTATCCTTGACATGGTAAAGAAGGTGAAGTCTAACTTTAAGGATCTGCAATTGATAGCGGGGAATATTGCCACAGCGGCAGGAGCGAAGGCATTAGCTGATTCAGGTGCTGATGCTGTGAAGGTTGGCGTAGGGCCAGGATCTATCTGCACAACACGCGTCGTTACAGGCGCCGGCGCACCACAACTCACAGCCGTTATAGAAGCAGCCGAGGCTTTGAAACGTAGAGGCATACCTGTCATTGCAGATGGCGGCATACGGTATACGGGCGATATGGTTAAGGCCATTGTAGCTGGAGCATCTTCTGTGATGGCTGGTTCCATATTTGCCGGTACAGACGAAAGCCCGGGAGAGACGATCATTTACGAAGGAAGAAAGTTCAAATCATACAGGGGGATGGGTTCTGTCGAAGCCATGCAGGAAGGCAGCAAGGACAGGTACTTCCAGGACGTCGAGGCAGACATAAAGAAGCTGGTGCCGGAAGGGATTGTAGGGCGGGTACCCTACAAAGGTTTCCTAAGCGAAGTGATCCAGCAGTTCGTTGGTGGGCTGAGAGCTGGTATGGGCTATACGGGTTCTAAAGACATTAAGGCACTGCAGGAAAATGCACAGTTCATCAGGATAACTTCAGCCTCCATGGCGGAGAGTCATCCACATGATATTGTCATCACTAAGGAAGCTCCTAACTATAGCAGGTAAACTTTTACAGCCTGAATCATGGCCTCTTATGCTTCCACCTCCGGTGCGACCATAGCCATGTTTCAGGCTGCTCTATTATATCCTGCTCCAGCCGCCGGGTAAATAGCTCGGATATCTCCCCCTCCGCTGTCTCCTTCGGATGCTCTACCAGCATCTCTGCATGCATCTCATAATGGAAGCGCTTATACTTCCTGATC
>CAMPJV010000076.1 GCA_946886975.1 uncultured Taibaiella sp.
GGAAGGAGGCTTGATCTGGAAAGGTACCGGCTCATTGTGATTCAGCTTGCGGCTTTTTAATAAACTGCTGTCTCCTATGTGAGTGTTGATGTGCATCTCGACATTGTCACCCAGCTTAGGCATGTTGGTGCCTGGCACATCGCGTACGATCTTATAGTTTAGTCCGCCAGTAGTTTTGCTCCATCCTGCAGGAGAAGCGGCAACAGTTTCGCTGGCTTTGCTCTTGGCCTTATTCTTGCCATCCTTCACCTTAATATCTCCGTCCTTGTCCTGCTTGATCTTAACGTCGCCGGATTTGATCTTGGTATCACCGTCCTTATCATGCTTTATCTTGCTGTCCTGCGCAAACGATACGCTTGCAGTGCAAATGGTCAGTGCCGTTGCTAATAATAGTCCTCTTTTCATTTTAGCGTTTTATAGATTATTACTTATTGAACTGGTGGTTGTGCCTGTACCTGTGGTGCAACTGGTTCGCTTATGTTAAGCACCTCAATGTCAAACATAAGGATCGCATCGTTCGGTATTGCAGGGCTTGGGCTTTGTGAGCCATATGCCATTCCCGATGGTATGAACAGCTTTGCCTTTGCTCCTTTATTAAGAAGCGCAACGCCTTCGTCCCAACCTGCAATCACTTGTCCTTGTCCCAGGTTAAATGTGAATGGTTCTGCGTGTCCCATAGAGGGGTCCTGGTTGCTGTCAAAGACTTTACCGTCCAGTGTACGTCCAGTGTAGTTTACTGTCACTGCCTTACCAGGCGCTGCATTGGGTCCGCTTCCCTGCTTCTCAATTATATAGTATAGTCCTGAAGCAGTCTTCGAGGGCTGCAGGTTGTTGCTCTTAAAATAGTCCTGAAGGATCTGATCATCAGCTCCTTTTTGCTTGGACGCATGCTCATCCTGCTCCTTCTTAAGCGCATCCTGGCTCTTCACAGATACCATTACTACATTATATTGTATTTTCTGTCCAGACTTCATAAAGTCAGGTAGCTGAACGTTTGGTTGCTTCTTCACCGAGTCAATAGACATTCTGATGATCGCACTGTCACCAGGCGAAAGAAGCATAAATGCTTCTACTATATCTCCCTTAAAGGAAGGAGCGGGCATTGGGAACTGCATTGGGGTATTGTTGTTCATCTTCCTTGAGTCGAACAATACGGTATCCATCTTGTCATCCTTGTAGCGGGCCACCATGTGCAGCTCCACCATATCACCTATCACCGGGCTTTGACCTTTCTCATCTTTTACTATCTGATATTCAATTCCTGACTCTGTTTTCTTGAAGCCGCCTCCGGACTTGCAAGCATTCATACTAAAAATAAAGGCGCCCATCAGCGCGATTGGTACGATACGTTTTATCATATTTATTAATTATCGGGGGTGAATATCGGATAAAATTTTCTTAAATAATGCTACTGTTTCGCTAAATGACAAATTAGACCTGCCTCCCGAAGCGTTGAAATGCCCGCCTCCGTTAAAGTGCTCTCTGGCAAAGGAACTAACATCAAAATCACCTTTGCTTCTGAATGAGAGCTTTACTTCATCACCCCTTTCTGTGATCAGGGTAGCGAATCGTATGCCTGAAATACTTAAAGGATAGTTAACGAGCCCTTCGGTGTCCCCGGAAGACACATCAAACGGCCGCATGTCTGCTCTTGCCAGTGCGATAAGTCCTGAATTGTATTTAGGAAATACTTCCATCCTTTCCAGGAGCACATATCCAAGGAACTGCATTCTGCGGTACGACCACGAATCATTTACATGTTCATGGATCACACTATGGTTCAACCCCTTTTGCTTCAGGTCTGCCGCCATGTTGTGTGTCGTCGCAGTGGTAGAGGGAAACCTGAACGAACCAGTGTCGGTCATCAAGCCCGTATAGAGACAGGCTGCCATGTCCGTATCAATAAGCGCATTATCTCCGCACAGGTTTATGAAGTCATAGACCATCTCGCAAGTGCTGCTCTTCTCTGGTATACTCATTCCATAGTCCCAGTACGGTTTCGGAAAGAGATGGTGATCTATTAATATCTTAGGTTGAGTTGCCTGCTCCAGTTGCACAGTCATGTGCTTTGTGCGGCTGTAATCATTAAAGTCCAGGCAAAAGATGATCTCTGATTCGGTAAGCGCCTTAAGGCAAGTCCTCGATTCAGCTTCGTAGTTCAGCAGGTGCTCTACGCCCGGCATCCACATCAGGAAGTCCGGCAGCTCGCTCGGCGACACCGCAGTTACGCTATGCCCCTTCTTTACCAGGTAGTGATAAAGTCCAAGCATGCTCCCTATTGCATCTCCATCAGGTTTATGATGGGTAGTGATGAATACTTTCCTGGGCTTCTGTAATAATGGAAAAGCGTCTTGTATGGGGCGCATTTATCGAAGTAAAGCGCAAAAGTATAGTTATTTGCCAACACTACATACATTGGCGACCCTCAACTTATCTTGTTCTTAACTTCTTTCCCTACCTTTGCGCCCTCAAAATGCACACAATGACCAACCGTACATTTACAATGATCAAGCCGGACGCAGTACGCGCAGGCAATATTGGCAATATCCTTCAGATGATCAACAAAGCGGGCTTCCGCATTGTCGCTATGAAATATACATTTCTTAGTATGGATCAGGCTAAGAAGTTCTACGAAGTACACGCTGAGCGTCCGTTCTACGGAGAGCTTACCGAGTTCATGAGCAGCGGCCCTATAGTAGCAGCTATCCTCGAGAAAGACAACGCAGTTGCCGACTTCCGCACACTTATCGGTGCCACCAATCCTGCACAGGCAGAAGAGGGTACAATCCGCAAGCTCTATGCAGCGTCTGTTGGCGAGAATGCAGTTCACGGCTCCGACAGCGACGACAACGCAAAGATCGAAGGTGACTTCTTCTTCAGCGGCCTTGAGCGCTTCTAAAGCGAAGACAAAGAAAAAGACTAAAAAGGGCTGACAGTGATGATCAGTCCTTTTCTATTTGGGTGAGGTTTGGATTACAAGGGGCTTGAAAGAAAAACTCTTTGCCTAACGCAGCGCTCCCTTCCCAAGGAATGTCAACCGCACCGACTCCTTAGATACCTCTGCATACTTAATAAGGCGAAGCTCCATTAAATAGTCGATGTAAGGTGTCAGCGTATCGTTGTTGGCGTTTAGCTCGTAGGTAAGATTATTGATCATGATAGGTGTTCGTGGATTGATAGTTCGCTCACTAATCTCAACTATCTTACGATACACATCATTTGGAGTCATTGTTGTAATGGTTTGCTTCGAAGGTAGTCTTATAAAGTCCAACTATTCTATTAAAACTCAGGAATAGTTTTCCACTTTCACAATGTTGATTTCTCATTTCTGCTTCGCCTTTACCAGCGCATGTCCTGCCAGTGTAGCAGGAATGAATATCAACACTCCAGTCACAATAAACCACAGGGGATGTGGAAGCATGTATATGTCAACGATGCCTGCAGCCATCAAAAACAAACCTGCTAAATATGCCGGTGTCCGGTCCTTCGATTTAGATATGATCTTTACAAGTATGCCGCATACCAGACTGCCTATCATCCATCCTGCAAGCATTACTGCAAGCGCCTTTGCAGGCAGCGCCTCTTCATAAGCCGACATTGCTTTATGGTCCGCACGATCCATTCCTGGTGGGAGAGGGTAGAGCTGCTCTTTCAGAGATTCAAAGGCCATAAATATCAGGACGGCAACCACCAGTCCCACTACTACAGCCAACACTTTTCTAAGCATAGATTTTCTATTCTGTTATTGCCAAACGCATCCAACGCCCGGCCAGCTTTCCTATCTTTTTATTCCTTTTCTTATCGTCATTTGTTGCAATCACAGATGGACTGAGACGGGAAAGAAGTATAAGCTCCTTTTCCTGCACGTCATGCTCAGAAGGAATGATAATGTTATATGCAATAGTATCCTTAGGCAACAATAAAAGATATGCCCCGTCATACTTGCTCACATTGATCAGATACTTCTCCGATGTCTTGTCCTGCTCCGTAGAAAATGTCAGGCACTCTTCCAGACTATTTTGCTCCACTCCTGCTATATAATAGATGCTGTCTGCCGATGGATTGACGAGGTAAATGATCTTGCAGTTATTGTCCGTACTCCTTCCTCCATACGCCTGCAATTGAGCATGAGATTGATTAAAACTGAACAGCAAAAGTCCGGTAATTATTGCAGGTAAAGGGCACTTGGGTAACTGCATTCGCACGGGAGGTTCTTACGGCTACAAAGTACAAAAAGCTTTTTAAAGCAAAGAGGCTGGCCTTCTGTATTTTCGCCTCCTTCTTATACTGCTATATGATCGTTATTTCAGATGCAAAGCTCGCCTCCCTTGCCACGCACTACATAGGTAATAAAGCTTCAGGTGAACCTCTCAACATAGCAAAGGAACTTGTTGCTATAGACAACGAAGAAACAAAGGCTGTTTTGCTTCAGTATTTCCTCACTGCCTTTCAGCAGGCGGAGGGCTACAATTTCTGGCACCCGTCCGATCTTGCGCTCAATGAGATAAAACACTACGCTGATCTCCTGTTCGAAAAGCCTAAAGATATCCTCCGTCACAGCATCAGCATCGCACGCCACCTATACGACGCCACTGATCTCCCAAACATCAAAAGCGGGGAGTTACATATCGCCTATATCAAAGACATTCATGTCGACCAATTCGTGGTGGATGCCATAGGCATTTACAAGTCGGAGTCGAAAGACACGTTTCTAAAGATAAAAGAAGAGGGGAAGAGCTTTACCATCGATACAGACCAGGGCGTCAACCCCAACAAGCTGGACAAAGCCTGCCTCATCCTGAACCTTGAAGAGGATCAGGGCTACCGCGTCATGGTGATCGACAAGACCAACAAAGGAGGAGAAGCCCAGTTCTGGAAGGACAACTTCCTGAAGGTCCGTGCCGCCGCCGACGAGTTCCATACCACCACCGACTACCTCAGCATGTACAAGGACTTCGTCGTTGAGCAGATCCCGTCAGAGTTCGAGGTCACCCGCGTAGAGCAGATAGACTTATTAAACAAAAGCGTCAACTACTTCAAGAAGAACGACCAGTTCAGCCGGGAGCAGTTCGAAGATGAAGTCCTACAGGTCCCTGAGGTTATAGAGTCCTTCCGCAAATACGAGAAGCAATACGCTGACGAGAGGGAGCTAAGCTTTGACAACGAGTTCGACATTTCAGGCAATGCCGTCAAGAAACAGTCCAGGGTCTTTAAAAGTGTCCTCAAGCTCGACAAGAACTTCCATGTCTACATTCATGGCAACAAGGATCTCATCGAGAAGGGGTACGACGCTCAAATGGGGATGAACTACTATAAGATATACTTCGAGGAGGAAACTTAGCCTTCCATCCCTCTCAATCTCGGATTCACCTAATCGGAACCGGCTGGAGGAGAAGAAGTGTCGGAAAGAATTGCATTAAGGAAAATACTTACGGGTAGCCTTCATTATGCTTTCACTATGCTTTGTCTATGCTTTAACCCCTAAGCACCTCTACCTCCAGACAACATCAGCCAAGGCGATTGCCGGACTCACCTCAGACGCCCGAACTGTTCTTCATTTTGGATGGCGTGCCACATCCAAGTCCCTTCCTCCAATTGCTGTACGGCTGTCCTTGATTACCCAATTACCCCTCAAAAACAACACCTGACACTTTAGCAGGGACCTCTTTTTGCATTATATATAGCATATAATCGGATGAGTATACATTAAGATATAGCGGTATGCATAATGACCAGAAGAAGGAACGGAGTTCAATAGATGTTCTCTATATAGTTTGACACTTTTGGTGGCATCAGCATTCCTTCATCATTGCATACCACTCTAATATACAATAGATTACATCCGTTATCAGAATAACTCAATCAGACTATATGGACTATGGTATCTCCGGCTGAATTGCATCCTCTGAGCGCAGGAGCTATGAGAGAAGGAACGGTTTTGCGTCCGCCTCACAAGTCAATTGTGGCGATTAATGATCCAGAAATTACGGTTGATTTATTGGTGAACAGGCACCTGGTGCTTCCTGATCTTCAGGATCACCATCTTCGAGGTTGGCGTATTGCTCTTCTCCGCAGTGCTGTTTATAGGAACCAGCACATTCGTCTCGGGGAAGTAGGTGGCGGTACACCGCTCAGGTATGCTAAATGGAACTACTATGAACTTATGGGCTACCCGCTCCACGCCATCATGGTAGTTGAACAGGTCCACGACATCGCCAGCCTTCAGGCCAGCCTTCCGAACGTCTCCTTCATTCATAAAGACTACCCGGCGCTCATTATGCACACCACGGTACCGGTCGTTCAGGCCATATATGGTAGTATTGAACTGATCATGACTCCTTATGGTCATCATCATATACTCGTCTTGCTCCAGGTGAATAGGTGATATCTTTGCAATATTAAAGGCAGCTTTGCCTGTAAAAGTCCTGAACTCTCCCTTTCTGTTGGCGTTAGGCAGGTAAAAGCCTCCTGGTTGCCTCACTTTCTGATTATATCCTTCAAACCCAGGTATAGACAGTTCTATATCATTTCTTATATAGTCATAACTTTCCTCATACAGGTCCCAGTTCACCTTGCTCCTGCTCCCCAGCACAGCCTTCGCCAGCCTGCAGACAATGACAGGTTCACTCAGCAGCTGCTCAGATATGGGCTTCAGGCTACCTTTGCTCATCTGCACCACACCCATCGAGTTCTCGCATGATATGAACTGTAGCTCTCCGTTCACCATATCCTTATCGCTCCTCCCAAGGCAGGGCAGTATGATAGCCTCCTCCCCGGTTATCAGGTGACTCCTGTTCAGCTTAGTTGATACTTGTACGGTCAGCGAACAGTTCCTCAGCGCCTCCGCGGTATAGGTAGTGTCTGGTGTAGCCGATAGAAAGTTCCCTCCCATCGCGAAGAACACTTTGGCCTTTCCTTCATGCATTGCGTGTATTGCCTCCACAGTGTCATATCCCCACTTCCTCGGCGGTTCAAATCCATAAACCTGCTTCAGCCTGTCCAGGAATGCCTCCGATGGTTTCTCATAGATCCCCATGGTCCGGTCGCCTTGCACGTTGCTGTGCCCTCTTACCGGACAAGTACCTGCACCTGGCTTCCCGATGCTCCCTTTCAGCAGCAGCAGGTTCACCACCTCTTTTATGGTATCTACCGCATTTTTGTGCTGAGTCAGCCCCATAGCCCAGCAGGCTATGATCTTCTTTTTGTGCGTCAGAACGGCCGCAGTTTCCCTGATCCGCTCCTCGCTAATACCGCATGCCTCAGCATATTGACTAAGGGTAAATAGCCTTAAGTTATTTATCAGATCGTCGTACCCTTCTGTATGATTATCAATAAATTGTCTGTCGAATATGAAACCAGGATTTCTTTCTTCTTTCTCCAGCAGCACCAGCTGTATTGCCTTAAGCAACGCCATATCCCCATTGATCTTTATCTGCAGGAATATGTCGGTGAGGGCCGCCTTTATTCCGAGCGCTCCCTTCACTGTTTGCGGATTGCTGAAGCTAATAAGTCCCGTCTCGGGGAGGGGATTTACAGATATGATCGTGGCTCCATTCTCCTTTGCCTTCTGTAGCGCGGTCAGCATCCTCGGGTGATTAGTCCCCGGGTTCTGACCTAATATGATGATAACTTCTGCTTCATAAAAGTCCTCAAGTGTCACGGATCCTTTTCCCATGCCCAGGGATTCGGTCAGTGCCACGCCCGATGACTCATGACACATATTAGAGCAGTCCGGCATATTGTTCGTGCCGTATTCCCTTACAAACAGCTGGTATATGAAGGCCGCCTCATTGCTCGTCCTCCCCGAGGTATAGAAAACAGCCTCGTCAGGTGTAGACAAAGCATTAAGATGTTCCGCTATTTTCTCAAAAGCATCCTTCCAGTGTATTGGCTGATAGTGGGTGGCTCCTTTGGGCAAGTACATCGGCTGGGCTACTCGACCCTTTTTGCCAATCTCGTAGTCATTGAGTTGTGCGAGCTCCGCAACTGAGTGTTTGGCAAAGAACTCAGGGGTTAGTCTCTTCGTAGTCGCCTCTTCGGCTATTGCCTTTGCACCGTTCTCACAATACTCCGCCACAGCAGATCGTTCATCATCAGGGTCCGGCCAGGCGCACCCCGGACAGTCATACCCGTCCTTCTGGTTCAGTTTCAGCAGCGCCTTCATCCCCCTGGAAAGCCCCATCTCCCCAAATACATGCTTCACGGATGACACCACCGCCGGTATCCCTGCCGCTACAGTAGAAGGCTTGGTCAGCCTAAGTCCAGTAAAAGATTCAGGATTCTCAGGATTTGGTACTTCAGGATGTTCTTGTTCGCTCATGCGGAATAAAGGAGTACATTTCGTTTAGTCGGTTCGTTCACACTCGCGAAACACCTCCCTCCCCTCAGGGGGAGGGCCGGGGAGGGGCTCCTAATTATGCTTAAACGCCAGGGGATTCTCATAATTATCGCTCTGGTCCTCCACAGTCTCATCCAGGCACTTAAAGTCCTTTTCCAGCAGCAGGTATAGCTTTTCACCGTTATCCACATCCATCCATGTATCGAAACCTACCGCATCAGTGTTTACCCACTCATTCACCATCTTCTCTGGCATGAATAAAGTAACCACGCAGTCCTTGAAGTCTGCAGACAGTTCATGACCATATTCATCGGGCCGGCTCTGCAGGGCGTATGTAAATACGCCACTTACGAATGGAGTGCTGGCCTCTATATATCCCTCTTTGCCAAATCGAATCAGCTCAGATCTGGTCAGTCTGTACCGGATGGTATTTCCTTTTATACGCAGTTTCATAACCTATGATTTTATGTGTTCAAGGGTCTTATGCAATTTACACAATTACCCTGTGCATTCCGCTATATATATTATAACGCTCGTTCCTCAAAAAGCCGATTAGGGTGATGTTGAATTCATTTGCCAGCTGGACAGCCAGGCTCGACGGGGCTCCTACAGCTGCCACAATTTTTATGCCCGCAGCCGCTGCTTTTTGTATCAGTTCAAAGCTTGCCCTGCCGCTTAATAGTAATATATGTTTATCTAAGGGCACCTTACCCTCCAGCAGTGCTGCCCCTATCAGCTTATCCAATGCATTGTGTCTGCCCACATCCTCCCGCAGGGCAAGTAGATTATTATCCAGGTCAAACAGTGCTGAAGCATGCAATCCTCCGGTCGACCGGAACACTTCCTGCTGGCTGTTCAGTAATTCAGGTAGCTGGTAAAAGCTGCGGAAGGGTAGGGTAATTCCATCGAATGGATAATCCTCTCCTTCCGCCACGGTCCTCACAGCCTCTATAGACGCTTTCCCGCAAACGCCGCAGCTTGAGCTGGTATAGAAATGCCTTTCCAGTTTCCCCACATCGAATACCACATCTTCGTTCAGCTCCACCACCACAATGTTCTCATTAAATGCGCCCTTGGCTTCCGGAAAACCTTTAATCTGTTCCCCACCTGATATCACCCCTTCCGTGAACAGGAAGCCTGTTGCAAGTTCCCGGTCATGCCCGGGCGTCCGCATGGTAACAGAAATATTCTTTGTGTTCCTCTGACCACCGTGGCCATACACCAATCTTATCTCCAGTGGTTCTTCCGTGGCCAGGCTGTCCTCCGCATCTATAGCTACGGAATTAGATACCTTCTTAATAGTGTAAGTCGTACTTGAGGGGCTGGACATTTTATAAACCTACAGAAAAAAGCCTGTTCGAAAAATGAGGTTCCTCATCTCACGTACCCCTTTCTTTCTTTACGGCTCTGTAGCCATCCATGTCATCGACACTGACCAGCCGGGAAGGCTCAGGGTGGGGCAGCTTATATGCGTCTTCCTGCTCAAGTATCCTTCTCAGGGAATGATGAGATAGTTCAAAGTTATTGATGAGGGTGCCGCGCATATCATTATGATAAACAGCAAGTAATGGT
>CAMPJV010000077.1 GCA_946886975.1 uncultured Taibaiella sp.
GTGTAGGCATCGTCCTGAATGCCCATAAAGTAGCTGGCGATGATCATGTGGCCCGTACTGGATACAGGGAGAAACTCTGTGACACCTTCTACAATGCCGAGTATGATTGCTTCTATTATCGTCATGCTCTAAGGGATGTTGGTGTATTTATGAGATTGTAAGGAGAGCTGCCACTGCGGGTGCTGCTTGATATAATCTATAATGAGCGGGGTCATTTCGTCGCGCTTACTCCACTCGGGCTGCAGGTAAAGTCTGCATTTCTCTGAGACTTTAGCCGCGTGTTCCTCAGCCCACTTGAAGTCGGACTTATTAAAGACAACCACTTTTAGCTCGTCGGCTTTTTGTAGGCTTTCTAGTAAGGGTACTTTGAACTTTTTGGGAGAGAGGGTGATCCAATCCAAATCGCCGGATAGGGGGTGAGCGCCAGAAGTTTCTAAGTGGGTGCGCAAGCCTGCGGCATGAAGGGCATTACAGAGGTAAGTAAGGTCATGCATACAGGGTTCTCCACCTGTGATCACTGCTATTTTGCCCGGGAATGACGATGCAATGCCTACAATCTCGTCAGTACTCATCTTTGGATGCTTGTCGGCATCCCAGCTATCCTTGACATCACACCAGACACAGCCGACGTCGCAGCCGCCGAGGCGTATGAAGTAGGCTGCCTGGCCGGAATAGAACCCTTCACCCTGCAGGGTGTAGAAATGCTCCATGACCGGATAGGCTATATTCTGAAAGGTTGTGATCACTTATTTAGCTCTTCTGGCTGCAAGCAGCGTATTCTTCATCAATCCACAGATGGTCATAGGACCAACGCCTTTTGGGACGGGGGTTATGTAACTGCACTTGGGTGCAACGTTATCGTAGTCTACATCGCCAACGAGCCGGGAGCCGCTTTTTTTAGTGGCGTCGTCAATGCGATTTATACCAACATCTATGACAACTGCCCCGTCTTTCACCATATCGGCAGTGACAAACCTCGGCCTACCGATGGCCGCGACGACTATATCTGCCTGAAGGCATAGTTCCTTCAGATTCTTTGTTTTGGAGTGGCAGAGGGTGACGGTGGCATTGCCGGGAGTGCTGTTCCTGCTCATCAGGATAGTCATGGGCGTGCCGACTATATTGCTGCGACCGATGACCACACAGTGCTTACCTGAGACGTCTAAGCCGTAGTGCTCTAGCATGAGCATGATGCCATAGGGAGTGGCGGGTAGAAAGGTAGGCTGACCCAGGACCATCTTGCCCTGGCTGATAGGGTGGAAACCATCCACATCTTTGTCGGGATGGATGGTATTTATGACTGCATCTTCTGAGATGTGCTTCGGAAGGGGGAGCTGAACAAGGATACCGTCTACGTCCTTATTGTCATTTAGCTTTTTTACCTCATTTAGCAAGTCTGCCTCAGAAATGGAAGGATCGAAGCGGAGTAGGGTGGATTCGTACCCTAATTCCTCGCATGTGCGAACTTTATTGCCTACGTAGGCTTCGCTGGCAGGGTTATTCCCTACAAGAACGGCAGCAAGGTGAGGCGTTTTGCCGCCGCTTGCCTTAAGCTGGGCTACTTCCTGTTTGAGCTGATCTTTTATGTGAGCAGATACGGCTGCGCCATCAAGGATTTGCATGGCGCAAAGATAGGATTTGCGAGGGTAGTTGAAAGGGTAATTGCGGGAGTGGGAATATATGGAGCAAGAGCACGGGAGACGGTAGGCAGAGCCTCAGCAGAACCTATGGAGATTCAGTGTACATCCGAACTGACTCCGTAGTGACTCCGTACTGATTCCGTATTGACTCCGTATCAAATCCTATCAAGAGCCTGTTGAGAGGCGAGGGAAAGTGCAAGAAAGGGGTGTGAAAAGCCATTAGAGACGCTGGGTTGAGCTAATATTGAAGGATATTAATAACTTGGACGCATGTTAGTGAGGGATATTATTCAAGCGCTGGAGGTCTTTGCACCTGCGGTGTACCAGGAGAGTTATGATAACAGCGGGCTGCAGATTGGGAATCCGGGAATGGAAGTGAAGGGTGTGCTGGTATCGCTGGATGTGACTGAGGCTATTTTGGAAGAGGCGGAGGAAAGGAACTGCAATATGATCGTTGCCCATCACCCATTGCTGTTTTCGGGATTGAAGAGGATATCAGGAAGGAACTACGTGGAAAGGATAGTGGAGATGGCTATTAAGAAAGACATTGCAATATATGCCAGCCATACCAACCTGGACAATATGAGGGGCGGGGTGAACCAGAAGATAGCAGAAAGGCTGGGGCTGAAGAATACGGCGATACTGAGCATGAGGATGGATACGCTGAGGAAGCTATATACGTTTGCACCAAAGGATGCAGCAGAGAGGGTGAAGGAGGCTTTATTTGCCGCAGGAGCAGGAGATATTGGGAAATACAGAGAGTGCAGCTTTACTACGAACGGCACGGGCAGCTTTAAGCCGGATAAAGATGCTAACCCGGCTATTGGAGAGGCGGGAGGGCCGAGGGAGCTGGTGGAAGAAGTGAAGATAGAGGTGCTGGTACAGAAGCACAAGGAGGTGCAGGTAATGAAGGCTTTATTTGAGAATCACCCGTATGAGGAAGTAGCATATGAATTTATTGCCCTGCAGAACCCTAACCAGGAAATAGGGGCGGGACTGGTGGGGACACTGGAGGAACCGATGGAGGAAGAGGCGTTTCTGACTATGGTAAAGGCTCAGATGAAAACAGATTGTATACGTCATACCCGACTATTAGGCAAGCCGGTGAGGCGGGTAGCGGTGTGTGGCGGCTCGGGGAGCTTTTTGCTCAAGGATGCAATAGGGGCGAAGGCGGATATGTTTATTACCGGAGACTTTAAGTATCACCAGTTCTTTGACGCTGATAACCAGATAGTAATAGCAGATATAGGTCATTATGAGAGTGAGCAGTACACGGTAGAATTATTAGGGACTATTCTTAAGAAAAAATTCCCTAATTTTGCCACTCTTTTATCGAATATAACAACCAATCCCGTAAAATACTTTTGCTAATATGGCCAATGTAAAAGACTTTTCAGTTGAGGAAAAGCTGATCGCCGTTCTGACATTGCAGAAGATCGATTCTAAGATTGATGAGATCCAGACACTGAAGGGCGAATTGCCAATGGAGGTTAAAGATCTGGAAGATGAGATCGAGGGTCTTCAGACACGTATACAGAACATAGATGCCGAAATCGACAGCATTGAGAAGTTCATAGCTACCAAGACTGAGGGTAAGAAAGAAGCCCAGGCCCTGATAAAGAAGTACGAGAAGCAGCAGGACAACGTAAAGAACAACCGTGAGTTTGAGGCCATCAATAAAGAGATGGAGATGCAGGAACTGGAGGTGAAGCTGAATGATAAACACATTAAAGACGCTTCTTTTGAGCTGAAAGAGCGTACTGCACAGAAGGAAAAGACCCAGGAGAAGATATCTGAAATTGAGGACGCACTGAAGGTAAAGAGAGGCGAACTAGAGAAGATAATAGCTGAAACAGAGAAAGAAGAAAAGCAACTTGCTACTAAGTCTGCGGCGGCGAAAGATAAAGTTGACGGTCGTCTTATTACTGCTTATGAGCGTATTCGTAACAGCTACAAGAACGGACTTGCTGTAGTACCTATTATGCGTGATAGCTGTGGTGGTTGCTTTAACGTGATCCCTCCTCAGCGTCAGTCGGAGATACGCCAGCGCAAGAAGATCATTGTATGTGAGCACTGCGGACGAGTGGTGGTAGACACTGATCTGAATGACCAGGTAAAGATCAAATAAGGCTTTTAATGTAAAGAAATATAGTTGGGAGCCATTCTTAAATGGTTCCCATTTTTTTTTGGTTGCTAAGGAGGCTACGGTGCTTTTTGAGTAAATTACATGAACTAACCTGCTGCTGCAATGGACATCAACGAGGTACCCCAGGATTCACTGGAATATAAGGACAGGGATAAGCTGAAGAAGCTGGTATACGCTGTAGGTAAGGACGGCAAATATACTGGCGTGGGCTCATCTGGCTGGGACCCGGAGAATGTAGCGACCAAACAGGCGTGGGACGCGATAGAGGAAGAACTTGCTGAGACGGAGAAGCAGGTGAGAGCCGGGACGATCAGCCCCATTGCTTATTTTATGCAAAAGAAGCTCATGGATTTGCCGCTGCTGGCGCAGTATGTAGGTAAATGGCAGTGGCAGGTGAGGAGACATATGAATCCTTCGGTATTTAATGAACTAAGTGAGGCGATGCTGCGGAAGTACGCGGAAGTGTTTCAGATAACAGTACAGGAACTAACCGGTTTCGGTAAAAACAGTCAGAAGTAAGTTGAGCAAGATAGAATATACCCACAGCCAGCATGCACATTGCGAGAGCGGGGTAACCGCTAACCTATTGAGGCATCAGGGCATTGACATAAGTGAGCCATTGGCCTTTGGTATAGGAGCGGGAATGTTTTTTGCGCATATACCATTCGTGAAAGTAAGCGGCACCCCTGGAACTACCTTTCGAACCTGGCCTGGAGCGATCTTCAAGAGAGTTACTGAGCGGCTTGGAATTAAAGCAGAGACGCAGAAGTTCAGCAGTCCTGAGAAGGCAATGCTGGCGCTGGACCAGGCTGTGGAGGCGGGCAAACCTACGGGAATGCTAAGTAGTGTATTTTATCTGCCATACCTACCGGAAGCATTCAGGTTTCACTTTAATGCGCACAACCTAGTGGTGTATGGCAAGGAGGGCAATGAATACCTGGTGAGTGATCCTGTGCTGGAAGACGTGGCCCGGATATCTCCTGAAGACCTGGCAAAGGCACGGTTTGCGAAGGGCACACCGGAGCCAAAGGGATTTATGTATAATATTACCAGCATTCCAAAGAAGATTGATTATGCAAAGGCTATAGAGAAGGGTATTAAGCAGACCTGCTTTTTTATGCTTTCCCCTCCTTTGCCTTGGTTTGGACACAAGGCAATATTTACCCTTGCTAAACAGATACAGAAGTACCCAAAGAAGCTGACTCCACGAAAGGGTGCGCTTTACCTGGGTAACGTAATACGGATGCAGGAAGAGATCGGTACAGGTGGGGCAGGGTTCAGGTATCTATATGCAGCTTTCCTGCAAGAGGCGGGCGAGTTACTGAAGAGAGATGACCTTCAGCAGATGTCGGCTGAACTGACTGCCATAGGAGATGAATGGCGCAACTTTGCCTATAATGCGGCACGGCAGATGAAGGCCAGACAGACGGATGTGGTGTCGTATGATGAATTGGCCGACCTACTGAGATCCATCGGAACGAAGGAGAAGGACTTCTTTAAGAGGCTGGATAAGCTGAAATGGTAGTTGGCAGGTATTCATATTTAGGTCAACCTTAAGTAAATAAGTCTTATTTTTGTGCCTGATTTTTAGCGTATTTGCTGACCAGGTCACGAAATATAATCCTCTCAATAATAGACTTTTTCCACCGTCCGTTTTCAAGGTGGATAGACCAGCAGACATTCAGGTATCTTGCGTGCGGCGGTTCTAACCAATTGCTATACATTTTTCTGTACTTTGTTAGCTTCAACTATATAGTTGACAAGCAGAACGTGGCGGTTTTCGACTGGACCATCAGTTCGCACATTGCCGCTTACATCATTGCTTTTAGCATCAGCTTTCCGATGGGCTTCCTCCTTTCCAGATATATTGTCTTCCCTGAATCTAACCTAAGAAAAAGAGTGCAACTGTTCCGATATGTACTACTGACATCTACCTGCATTGTTCTGACATACTTGTTCCTGAAGTTCTTTGTAGAGTGGTGTCACTTTTATCCCACACCATCTTCGGCTATTACAAGTATCATACTGGCCGTGTTCAGCTATATCTCCCAAAGGCATTTTACGTTTAAGGTGAAGGAAGTGCTGGTGGAGCCGGTCGTTGCCGATCAAGTATCCAATTAATATTAATTTCTATCTTTAAGGCTATCAACAGGCAAGAAGAGGATTCATCTCTTTAAAGCACTTATCGATGGCAAAAAGACAAACCCACCAGACTTCTTCTAAACCGGCAGGAGGTACCTCTCAAGCCAAATCAGCTTACAACTACCAGGAGTTCATAGCCAGGCATGACACGAAAGCGCTTGCTGCTTTTATCATTGTGCTCGTAATTTTCATAGTAAGCATATTTAAGAATATTGGTTATCCTTTATTCTGGGCAGACGAGAGCATGACTGCGATGGGTACTGAACGTGTGCTTGAGTATGGTTACCCGAAGGTGTATGATGGCAAGAACGTATTTTATGATCTTAGGCATAGTGACCCAGCGCTGGGAATTAATCCCAAGGATGATGCCTACATAGGAGGGACGGGCTGGGGGCATTACTACTATGGAGTAGTAGGGTATAAACTTGCTGAGCTGACCGACGACATTTACCTGAAGACTGCGGTATACCGCTCTACATATGCGGCATTGGGCATTCTGGGGTTGGTGGCGTTTGCTCTTATAATTTCCAGGTTTTTTAAGGACAGGTTTACCCGATATAGTCTGCTGACTCTGTTCTTTTTGCTTGAGCTCTTGTCAGTATCGCTGGCCCTGTTGCTGAAAGAGGTGAGGTACTATTCACTGACCATATTCCTTAGCTCTGTGATCATAGCATTGTATTGCACGTACAGATTTCAACGATCCTTTAATAAAGTGGCTTTCATAGTGTCTGCTATAGTGCTGCTGTGGCTTCTGTATTTCACGTTTGCGCCGGTGTATTTTATTATGATTGCCAGTATCGGACTGTCGGAACTGATCATATCAGGATATAATTATTCGTCGCTGGGCTTGAAAGCAGATTTTCATAAGGCGTTGCCGTCTGTAATTATTGTTGCGGCGTCTCTTCTAAGTATTTTCCCCCTACTTGGCTACTTCAGGACATTTGAAATATCCAGGGCCATGAATGAGTTCAATGGGTACAATGATGAGATGTACTGGAGCAATGTCACTACCATTATCAATTACTTTAAGAATTTTGAATTACTATGGCTGGCAGTGATCCTTAAAATATTTATTCTTCTAAGCATGAAGACGCTGTTAAAGGGAAAGCATCCTGCGTTTCTTACCGCCAATTTTATGTTGCTGGTACTTGTGGTCTCCCTGTTCTCCCTGGCACGAATCCCCAACTTTATTTATACCAGGTATATTATTTGGCTTCAGCCTATTCTGTGCATGATGATCATACTGGACCTGTTTGTTTAGTAGGAATGTATTCCCGTGACAGTAAAAGTCTTTTAAGTTCTAAAATGTTGTTCCCACTGGCAGTCTCGGGTCTGGCAATGTTGCTTTACGTAGGAGGAAACGCAGAATACATTGCGGGACGGGTATACGAATTAAATCATCCTTATAAGGGACCACTCGACTATACAATACCATACATCAAGGCTAAATTCTTAAAAACAGACAGCCTTGTAATTGCCGCTAATTATGAGGAAACATCTTACATGTACTACCTTGGTTCGAAGGTAGTCGTAGGGTATACTGGCAATAACTTAAAGGCGGATTCAGCCAGTAGACCAGATATTATTGCCTATCGTAAGCCATGGGGTAATTACCAGGATATTTTCAATGGTTTTACTCAGCGTGAGCTTTACGAACCAGTGAAGTTTCCTGTGAAGGATAATCCGGTTAATAATATTCCCGAATTGAACTTTATGCCTGTCTTCAATCACCAGTTTGAAACTGTTCAGTCGGCGAATGATGGTGACGCGGCTTATCTATATATCAGAAAATAAGGACCATATAGTGGTATTATCAGGATTTAGTTATAAATTAATCTTTTGTAGCTATGTCCCAAAAACTTAAACGCAGGCCCGCTGCGCATCTGATTAAGCAAGGTAAGGCTGAGGAAAGCCACGCTAAAGTTCAGGAGCAGGAGGCGGAGGATGACTCATCCATTAAGTTGATACGCTTTGATAGGAAGGCAATCCTATATATAGCGGCTTGTCTTTTGTTGTATGTTGTTTTTGTTGGACTTAAGTGGCATAATTCGTCAATTCCAATATGGAACGAGATGGCAGATGACGGAGGTGACAAGGAGCGAGGCTTAATAAAAGGGGCACCTTTGGGAATCAGGTCAGATGAGTGGCTTGTAACTACAAGCTTTATGGTGGCACAGATGGAGAGCGGCTACCCTGTTGCAAATGAGAACACCGGCTATGGCAAGTCTCCCCTTTTAATGGGTTTACCTACCAAACACGTATTAAGTAAGGCAAGACCAGCTTTCTGGGGATTCTATATTCTGGATAAGGAGCGAGCTTTTTCATGGTACTGGAACTTTAAAATATTTCCCTTTCTCATAGCATCTTTTCTGCTTTTGATGTTACTGACGAAGAACAACTTTCTATTGAGCGTGTTTGGCAGTGTTTGGCTGTTGTTTTCATCTGCCATACAATGGTGGTCGATCAATACTGATTTGTTTACCTATGGATTTCTATGCGTAGTTGCTTGTATATATATCTTTTACTCAACAAGACTGATTGCCATCGCTGTCAATGGTATTGTACTATTCTTTGCATCCTATTCATTTGCAATGGTGCTTTATCCAGCCTACCAGGTTCCGCTTGCATATTTCCTCCTTGCATTAATAGCTGGATTCGCATTACAGAACCGAAGACATCTAGGTGTGGTGAAGACACAGTTCCTCGTTAAAGCATTTGTTTTTATATGCAGCTTGGCAGGCTTTGCTACGCTCATTTACCTTTTCTATAATGAAGCCAAGGAAACAATAGAGGTGGTGACAAATACCATTTATCCAGGGAAGCGGAATGAGAAGGGAGGCGATTTCATCTTTTCTAAGATGTTCGTCGACAACTTCAGCTGGTTTTTAAATGCTAATAATTTTCCTGCCGGGTGGAACAATATCTGTGAACTTTCTACTTATTTGATGCTATCTCCGATCGTTTCAGTTCTGATAGTTTACAATTACATCAAGACCAGGAAAGCTAATGCCTTGCTTGTCTCGGTATTAGTCTTTCAGATTGTCATTTGGCTTTGGATGCTTGTCGGCTTCCCGGAGGCGATTGCTAAGGCGACAGCATTGAATACGAGCCCCAGTTACCGCTCTTTCTATGTTTTTGGATTTTCAAATGTTGTTCTTACTCTACTATTTCTGTCATATTATAAAGCCCCTCTCATTAAACCTAGCCTTCTACAGAAGCTCATTGTCGCTTTTATGGTTTTTGGTCTGGCATATTTTCTAAATACAATCCTGAATAAACAATCAGAGCAATTCTTCACAGATTCTCAGGTGCTAAATGCCAGTATTGTATTTGCGCTACTGAACTGTGCAGTGATCTTCTTTCCCGAAGGAAAGCTTTATCAGTATGGATTTGTGATAGGGTGTCTCATTTTCATTTCGCCAAATGTCAAGATCAATCCTTTGAGTGAAGGCTTATCACCTTATTATGAGAACGCTGTATATAATCAGGTGGCTGCTATTCATGAAAAAGATCCGAAAGCAGGCTGGGTGGTATTTGGGAAGTTTACTTATGCTAACTTCTTCAAGGCTGCAGGCATAAATTGGTTTGGCGGAGTTCAATTTGCTCCTCCTCTGCAGAAGTTGCGGGTACTTGATCCTGAAGGAAAATACGATAGTGTGTACAACCGGTATGCACATATAGCCTTTTCAAGTATGGCTGGGCCCAATGACACGTTGGCGTTCGTGCTTAATCAGCAGGATTATTATCTGATCTGGATGGATCCCTGTTCACCTAGATTCAAACAATTGGGTATTCGATACATTGTCTTTTCAAATCCTCCTGAGCCTTTTGAAACTCGTTGTCTGACTCACGTTCTTTCTACGACGGGTATCTATATCTATAAAAATGAGTAGTATGGT
>CAMPJV010000078.1 GCA_946886975.1 uncultured Taibaiella sp.
ATGCAGGAGAATAAAAGGGAAATTCTAAATACTAATATCTAAATACTAAGTACTAAATACCATTAATCATGGCAAAAGCAAAAAAAGCGAAAGTTGAGGATTTCCGCTCGATGGACGATCAGGCTCTTGTTAGCAGGATACAGGACGATGAGATGGCGATGAAGAAATTACACTTCAGCCATGCGGTAAATCCTATAGAGAACCCGCTTTCTATTCGCCAGATGCGCCGTACCATAGCTCGTATGAAGACTGAACAGCGCAGAAGAGCTTTAGGTTTCTAATAAATAATTAAGATGTCGACAATTATCGAAAGAAAACGCAGAAAGACCCGTATCGGGACCGTTAAGAGCAACAAGATGACTAAAACCATCACTGTGGCTGTTGAACGTAAGATTAAGCACCCGATATACGGTAAGTTCCTTAAGAAGACAACCAAGTTCCATGCTCACGATGAAACGAATACCGCTGGTATTGGAGACGTTGTCCGCATCATGGAGACGCGCCCGATGAGCAAGACGAAGCGCTGGCGCCTGGTTGAAATTATTGAGAAAGCAAAGTAATAACTGGTATCCGTACCAATTACTAACGACTAATTACTAAAGTAAAATGATACAACAAGAATCCCGGCTGAATGTAGCCGACAACAGTGGTGCGAAGGAAGTTCTTTGCATACGCGTGTTGGGTAACTCGGGACAAGACTATGCCGGAATAGGTGATAAGATCGTTGTAACGGTTAAAGATTCCCTTCCTGGTGGTAACATGAAGAAGGGAACAGTATCTAAAGCTGTTATCGTTCGTACCAAGAAGAAGCTTCGTCGTAAGGACGGCTCTTATATCAGCTTTGATGACAATGCGGTGGTATTGTTAAATAATTCTGATGAGCCCCGCGGTACACGTATTTTCGGCCCAGTAGCACGTGAACTACGTGATAAAGGGTACATGAAAATTGTGTCCCTGGCGCCTGAAGTATTGTAAAAATGTTGTACCTTTGCAGCCCGATTTGAGAAAATTGGACGCAGGATCAACACAATAAATATAAAAGTGAAGCAAAGATTTCAACCTAAGTTTAATATTAAGAAGGGCGACAGCGTGGTAGTTATCGCTGGTGATGACAAAAGTCGCACTACGCCACGCAAGGTATTGGCCGTTTATCCCCAGAAGAGCCGTGTGCTCATCGAGGGTGTGAACATGGTGACCAAGCACCTGAAGCCTAATGCTCAGAACCCACAGGGTGGGATAGTGAAGGAGGAAGCTCCGATTCATATCTCGAACATTATGTTGTGGGATGGCAAGGGTAAGACCGGTGTCCGCATCAAGCGTGAGCGCAAAGAAGGAAATTTTGTACGTATCTCTAAAAAATCAGGTGAGGAGGTTAAATAATGGCAACTTCAACAACATACCAACCTCGTTTACAGAAGAAATACAGGGACGAAGTAATACCAGCTTTAATGAAGAAGTTTGGTTACACTACAGTAATGCAGTGTCCTCGCCTTGTAAAGATATGCCTTAACCAAGGTGTAAAAGGTTCTGTATCCGATAAGAAGCTGATAGATGACGCAGTGAATGAAATGACACTGGTTACCGGTCAGAAGGCAGTACCTACGATGTCTAAGAAGGATATCTCCAACTTTAAGCTTCGTAAGAATATGCCAATCGGCACACGTGTAACCCTACGTGGCAGCAACATGTTCGAGTTCCTCGATCGTATGATCGCGATATCTCTACCACGTGTGCGTGACTTCAAGGGGATCAACGAAAAGTCTTTCGACGGCCGTGGCAACTACACAATGGGCGTTACCGAGCAGATCATCTTCCCTGAGATAGATATCGATAAGGTAAACCGTATCAGTGGAATGGACATTACGTTCGTAACTACCGCTAAGACAAACGAAGAGGCTTATGAACTTCTGAAGGAGTTAGGCATGCCTTTCAAGAATGCGAAGAAAGAAAATCAAGACTAATAAATAGAAACAAATCATAAATGGCAAGAGAATCAGTAAAAGCCCGCCAACGCAAGCGCGAGAAGATGGTAGCAAAGTTCGCTGAAAAGCGTGCCGCTCTGAAAGCCGCCGGTGATTATGCAGCATTGGATCTACTTCCAAAGAATGCTTCACCAGTGCGTTTGAAGAACCGCTGCCAGCTTACTGGTCGTCCTCGTGGTTATTTACGTCATTTCGGCATCTGCCGTAACGTATTCCGCGACATGGCGTTGGATGGCAAAATACCAGGAGTCCGTAAAGCTAGCTGGTAATTCGCAAAAGTTAGAAGGTCAGCAGGACTTTAGAGGGCCTGTTGAAACCGGTAACAATTTTATTTACAAAACAGTTCAATTAAAATGGTAACAGATCCAATAGCAGATTTCCTGACCCGTATCCGTAACGCTCAAATGGCCCGTCACCGTATCGTGGAAATCCCGGCTTCAAACCTGAAGAAGCGTATGACCGAGATCCTTTACGATAAGGGTTATATTCTAAAGTACAAGTTTGAGGATGATAGTAAGCAAGGTGTGATCAAGATCGCCCTGAAGTATAATCCGGAGACCAAGGAACCAGCAATCATCTCTCTCGAGCGTGTTAGCCGTCCGGGTCTGCGTCAATACGCGAAGCCTTCCGAAATCCGTCGTGTTAAGAACGGTCTTGGTGTGGCGATCGTTTCGACTTCTAAAGGAGTAATGACCGATAAGGAAGCACGTGCGAACAATGTAGGCGGCGAAGTGCTTTGCTACATTTACTAATAAGTAATTAATTACTCTGTCGGATACATTAAGCCCTGCGTCTTACCAGGCTGACCGGTCAGGCAGAATTCACTAAATAAATACTACAGACGATGTCTCGTATAGGTAAGAAACCAATTGCAGTACCAAGCGGAGTAACAATAACTGTTTCTCCGGCGAATGAAATCACAGTAAAAGGTCCGAAAGGGGAGTTGAAAGAGACTCTGGACCGCGATATCAAGGTGGAAGTTGTTGACAACGAAATCCTTGTTACCCGTCCCACAGACCAGATCCGTCACCGTGCGCTGCACGGCCTGTATCGTTCCCTTGTTTCCAACATGGTAGTAGGTGTAACTACAGGATTTAAGAAAGACCTTGAGCTGGTGGGTGTGGGGTATCGTGCTGCCGTGAGCGGACAGCAGATAGATATGGCGTTAGGATTTTCGCACAATATCATCTTTGATCTTCCTAAGGAAATCAAAGCTTCTGCTACTGCTGAAAAAGGAAAGAACCCGGTGATCAGTCTTGAGAGCATAGATAAACAACTCTTAGGTCAAGTTGCCGCTAAAATTCGCAGCTTACGTAAACCCGAGCCATATAAAGGAAAAGGTGTGCGTTACTCAGACGAGGTTGTTCGTCGTAAGGCTGGTAAGGCTGCAGGTAAATAAGGTATTTAAGTTGTCGGTTGGAAGCAATTGATAACCATTAATATAGACACAAATTAAAAACTCCGGTAGCCATTGTGCAACAGCATAGTGAGCCCGTAAAAACTAAGATAAAATGTCACTGGATCCAAAAGTAATCCGCCGTCAGAAACTTCGCTGGCGTATCCGTACGAGGGTAAGGGGCACAGCCCAGAAGCCTCGTCTGTCCGTGTTCCGCAGTAATCGGGACATATATGCGCAGCTAATTGATGATACGACAGGAACAACGCTTGCATCTGCCAACTCCCGTGAAAAGGATATTACGGCTCAAAGCGGTAACAAGGTTGAGAAAGCAGTATCAGTTGGCCGTTCCCTGGCTCAGAAAGCCAAGGCATTAGGACTTGAGAATTGTGTGTTTGATCGCGGAGGTTACCTATATCATGGCCGAGTGAAGGCTATAGCAGATGGTGCACGTGAAGGCGGAATGAAATTCTAATTGACGGAAGTCGGTTAACGTTCTTAAAATAACAATAAATATCAAAAATACTGTGCAGAGGTTAAGTCCCGGCACATTATCAAATTAAAATAAATGGCGACGAAACAATTAAATCGCGTAAAGGCCGGAGACCTCGATTTGCATGAGAAGGTAGTGTCAATCAACCGTGTGGTAAAAACTACGAAGGGTGGTCGCGCATTCAGCTTTTCTGCACTTGTAGTGGTTGGTAACGGAAACGGTGTTGTAGGTCATGGCCTGGGTAAGGCCAAGGAAGTTCAGGAAGCAATCACAAAGGGTATAGATGACGCCAAGAAGAACCTGATAAAGGTGCCTCTGATGAACGGAACCATCCCTCACGATCAGCTTGCCAAGGAAGGTGCAGCTAAGGTAATGATCAAGCCTGCTGCCCATGGTACAGGTGTACTTGCAGGAGGAAGCATGCGTTCGATCCTTGAGGCTGCCGGCTATACAGATATCCTGGCTAAGTCACAGGGCTCTGCAAATCCGCACAACGTGGTGAAGGCTACGTTCAATGCTCTTGCACTGCTTCGTGAGCCGATCCAGGTTGCTAAGCAGCGCAACATCAACCTAAAGAAGGTTTTTAACGGGTAAGACTCCGGGTCTTTGGACCTGATTGATTAAATATTTAGAATAAATAGCCATGGCTAAGATAAAAGTAACACAGGTGAAGAGCGGCATTGATCGTTCGGAGCGCCAGAAGCGTACGCTTAAGGCTCTTGGACTGCGTAAAATGCATTCTTCGGTAGAAGTGGAAGCAACACCGCAAATCCTGGGAATGGTAAACGCAGTGAACCACCTGATTAAAGTAGAAGAGGTTAACTCCTAGTTTTTTTTAACTGATTTGCGAGCGGTTACATATTCCGCGCAAGTTCAAAAATTGTAACAATGCAATTACACAATCTGAAGCCTGCACAAGGCTCTGTACACAAAGACAAGCGCGTTGCGCGTGGAGAAGGTAGCGGTGGATCAACTGCAGGTAAAGGTAACAAGGGTCAGCAAGCCCGTACCGGTTATCAATCAAAGAAAGGACACGAGGGTGGCCAGATGCCAATCCAGCGTCGTATGCCAAAGCGTGGCTTTAAGAGCATTAACCGTGTTGATTACAAAGTATTCAACCTTGGTCAGCTTGACTTCCTTATTGAGAAGTATGGTATTACGGATTTCACTCCTGATAATTTATACATAAACGGACTTATCAATCGTACTGATGTGGTAAAGATCCTTGGTAATGGTGAACTTAAGGCTAAAGTTGCGTTTAAGGTGAATGCTGTAAGTGCAAAGGCCAAGGAAGCAATCGAAGCTGCTGGTGGTTCTGTAGAGCTGATATAACTTATTCATATTTAAAAGACGCATTTGGATAAGTGCGTCTTTTATTGTTTATTCGCAATTCATTTTTTCCTGATTAACAACAGTTCCCTGTGAAGAAACTCATTTCCACGCTTAAGAATATATGGAGTATCGACGAGCTCCGCAAACGTATCGTTTTCACGTTGTTGCTTATTCTTGTTTATCGCGTAGGATGTTACATAACCCTACCCGGCATTAACCCGAACTTACTTACACTAGATTCTAACCAGGGAGGATTACTAGGCATACTTAACGCATTCGCAGGTGGCGCATTTAACCGCGCCTCCATATTCGCGTTAGGAGTAATGCCTTATATCTCTGCCTCTATCTTCATGCAGCTTGCCGGTATTGTGGTACCACAGATAGCCAAGCTTCAGAAAGAGGAGAGCGGACGGAGAAAGATCAATCAATACACAAGGTATCTGACTGTGCTGGTAACTGCATTCCAGGCAAGTGCATACGTAGCTTACCTGCGCACACAAACCGGTGGCGCGGTGGTAGGTGATTTCAATCCATTCATGTTCTGGCTGACTACGGTTGTTGTTCTTACAGCCGGTACACTGTTCGTTATGTGGCTGGGCGAGAAGATCACGGATAAGGGGATTGGAAATGGTATTTCCATGCTGATCATGGTTGGTATCCTGGCGCGTTTGCCTCACTCCATCATCCAGGAGTTTGATGCTAAGAACCTCGGTGGAGGCGGCGGACTGCTGATCTTCCTTATAGAGATCGCAATATTCATCGCAATCATTGTTGGCCTTATCCTTCTTACGCAAGGTGTACGTAAGATCCCTCTGAACTATGCGCGCCGTATCATAGGCAGTACTAATGCCGCACGCGATGCAAGCGGTACAAGAGATTTTATTCCTTTAAAAGTAAATGCTGCCGGTGTAATGCCAATCATCTTCGCACAAGCCATCATGTTCATACCGGCTACAATTGCTGGCTTTGCAGAGAGTGAGAGTGCTATGGGCTTCGTACGTGCGATGTCGGATTATACCTCTCTTTGGTATAATGTGATCTATGCTATTCTCGTAATTGCATTTACCTATTTCTATACCGCATTGATATTCAACCCGACTGAAATGGCCGATAACCTGAAGCGTAATAACAGCTTTATACCAGGTGTGAAGCCAGGGGAGCCAACAGCTAACTACATTGCTACAATCATGGACCGGATTACTTTACCAGGCTCTATTTTCCTTGCTGTTGCCGGTGTATTACCAGGCTTTGCTGCTCTGCTGGGTGTGACAAGCGGTTTTGCTACCTTCTTTGGAGGTACTTCCATGCTGATTGGTGTTGCGGTTATCCTTGATACACTGCAACAAATTGAAAGCCATCTGCTGATGCGTCAGTACGACGGTTTAATGAAGACAGGTCGCATCACTGGTCGCCAGCCGATCACAGGTGCGTCTGTGTAATATGATTTTTGATTAATGATACATATCAGGACAAAAGAGGAGATAGAAATAATCAGAAGAAACGCTTTAATGGTCACTGCCACCTTAACTGAGGTGGCAAACTTTTTGAAGCCCGGCATCACCACTATTTCGATAGACAGGATGGCGGAACAGTTCATCCGGGACAATGGAGGAGTACCTTCTTTTAAAGGTTATGGACCTGCTTCGTCACCTTATCCCTACTCACTTTGCATTTCAGTGAATGAGCAGGTAGTACATGGTTTTCCCGGTGATTATGAACTCAGGGAAGGAGATGTTGTGAGTGTGGACTGTGGGTTCTATAAAGATGGCTATCATGGCGATCATGCTTATACATTTGCGATAGGCGAGGTTCCGCCGAACGTGCTGAAGCTGATGAGGGTGACCAAAGAGGCACTGGCAAAAGCAATAGTACAAGCAAGAGAGAATAACCGGGTAGGAGACATTTCTTATACAGTTGAGAATATCGCTTCTAAACAGAATGGATTTGGCGTGGTGCGTGAGCTTGTTGGCCACGGCGTAGGGAGGAACCTGCACGAAGATCCCCAGGTGCCTAACTATGGCAGGAGAGGCGACGGCAAACGACTCAAAGCCGGTATGGTGCTCGCAATAGAGCCGATGATCAATCTTGGGACGCACAGAGTATATACACTGGAGGATAACTGGACCGTGGTGACGGCAGATGGCAAACCTTCGGTACATTATGAACATACTACACTCGTGGGTAAGACCTCCGGCGAGGCATTAAGCGATTTCGGACCTATAGAAAGAGCTGAAAGAGCTAATCCTGAGTTGAACAGCAGCTACGTAACTGAGCAACACCTTCCTGTATAACATTATTAAAGCCCCGCACCCGGGGCTTTTGTTTTTTCGTCCAATATGTCTCCAAAGGAATTTTACCAGCAGCAGCGATCTCTGCAGCAGGCCCAACTTACAGCACTGCAAAAGCAGGTGAAGCAGCTTAGCTCCTTCCGTCTTCTGATAGGTATTATTATTCTTATCATGGGTTACCTCGTGCTGTCTGAGAAGATAGAGCAATGGTGGGTGATCCTTATAGCAATAGCAGGATTCCTGGTTGTGGTACGAAAGCACAATGCACTTAAGGACGAGGAAGCTAAGGTGGACCTATACGGGGTCATCCTGCAACACGAACTTTCCGCCCTGGAGGGAAACTATAGCAACTTTAAAGACGGCGGTGAATTTACCGATACAAAACATCCATTCACCTTCGACCTGGACTTCTACGGCAAGCGATCAATATACCAGATGCTTTGCAGGGCCGCTACAAAGAACGGCGAGCAGGCCCTAGCAGATCTGCTTGGAAACCCTTATGCCGACAGCTCCATGGTCGAGAATAGGCAGGTGGTGGTTCAGGACCTGGCTAAGAAGCCCGAGTTCTTACTGAGCTTTAGAGTAGCAGGGGCTGCATATAGAGAGGGGGACAAGGATGTTCAGAAGATCAGGGAATGGCTGATGATGGAAGACCGGTTTATCAATAGTGCTCTTATCAGGGTACTTGTTGTGCTCATACCTATTCTATCTATTGGTGCAGGTGTGCTCTCGATCATTTATGAAGGCGTATATCCTTTGCTCCTTCTGATCGTAGTGTTTAACTGGCTTTTTCTGAGGGCCAAGGCTCAGCCGATAAAGGAAGCATCTTATTACGTGGCAAAGAGTGCCGAGCTTATTACAAAGTATGAAGCGCTGACTGGCGAAGTTGCCCAGGAAAGCTTTTCGACAAGCGCATGGAAAGAACACGCGATAGCAGCGCTTGCCGCCATACGCAAGCTGAAGAAACTGGCTCATCTTTTTGAAAGCCGCTATAATGGTATGGTAGGACCCTTAATGAATTCATTCTTCCTGTTCGATATTCAATGTGGGGTGAAGCTTGAAAGATGGCGTAAGCTACACCGGGAGGAAGTGCTCCAGGGGTTAACTGATGTTACTGAAATTGACAGTTACGTCAGCCTCGCCACGTTTGCCTATAACCACCCTCAATACAACTATCCTGTACTCAATAGCAACCGTTTCTTCTCTGCCGTAAACATCGCACATCCTTTGCTTGAGAAGACGGCAGTAGGAAATAGCTTCAGCCTGGGGCAACATGAGCAGTTCTATTTGCTGACCGGCGCTAACATGACGGGCAAGAGTACATTTATCAGGACAATTGGCGTTAACCTTGTTCTCGCATATACAGGAGTGCCGCTTCGCGGAGAGCAAATACAGGTGCCGCTTACAAGGCTATACACAGCAATGAGGATAACAGATTCTGTGCAGGATGATGTATCCTATTTCCGAGCGGAGCTGATCAGGATACATGATATGATGCAGGAGGTTCAGCACAGTGAACAGCCTCACCTGATTCTGCTGGACGAGCCACTTCGCGGCACAAACACCACGGATAAACAAAACGGTACACGCTCTATCATAGAAAAGTTCGTCAGGCTGAATGCCATTGGGATCGTTGCTACACATGATACGGTGCTGTGCAATCTTGAGGAGCAGCAGGCAGGAAGGGTAGCGAACTACCATTTCGAAAGCACAATTGACGGTAATGAGCTTAAGTTTGACTATCAGCTTAAGAAGGGCTGCTCGACATCGAACAATGCAACCATACTCATGCGACAGATGGGGATTGTGTAAGAAGGCACAAATCTGCCTTTACCTTGTCGCATCAAACATCGAATACCCCGCCTAAATGGTTACGGTCTGGCCGTGGGTTTCAAGTATCTTCATCAGTACCTTCTCCTCATGGCTGAGGTCCGTCTCATCGGGCTTACATTCTACTGAATCAATATCCTTGAAGTACTTCTCAATTCCTTTGCTGGTATAGAGATCCAGGATGGAGGGGTGGACGTAATACTTCTTACATACAGTCCTCGTGTTGCCCAGGTGTTTTGCTACTATGTCCAGCGCCTCTACGATCTTCCTCTTCGTCTCCGTGACAGTATCGCAGCAGCCCAGCAGCTTGAAGGCCTGCAGCGCCTGTAAAGTGCCGGCCCATGTACGGAAATCCTTTGCGGTAAAGCTGCCGCCGCTGATGCTCTTAATATAGCTGTTTACCATACCGCTGTCAATCGCACGCCTCTCACCAAGATCATCATAATACTGGAAGAGCTCCTTACCCGGAATGTCGCGGCAGGCCTGCACTATACGCGCAAGCTT
>CAMPJV010000079.1 GCA_946886975.1 uncultured Taibaiella sp.
TTTCTCCTGCCGTTGTTGATGCTTTGAAGTTTGGAGCTGTATCTCCGAGACGAAGTGACATATTGCTAAAGTTTTGAAAGGTGAAGAATAGTTTCAAATTTAAACAACTAACCAACACGAACTGGCTATATTCTTCGGTCATGTAGCCGGTTGCCAAGGTATTTGACTCTATGCTTCCCCTTAGCTTATTTCCTAATGGTAAGTTAAGCGCTTGTCAAGTACCGGTTAACCCCCCGCAAAATCTTGCGAGCGCATCTCACACGCCGCATCTTTACATCATCATAAGAAAGTAACTAAACCCTATCCTTTTCTTAGTCTCCTCTCTCTCCTTATACAAAAAAGAGCCCTCACCGGGGCTCTTTTTCTTTTTAGCTCAACCTCGCTTACTTTTTACAGCTTCCTCTGGTTTACCACCTCCTTGGTAGATGAAACGCTCCGCCTCTTCTTCACTCATCTGGTGATGAACCTTCAGATAGAACAGTTCTTCGCAGTGCTCCAGTTGTTCGCCAGCTTCCACCTTCCTAAGAATGTCATGGATAAAGTACTTCCTCTTATTGCAGTCCATTGTATTGGGTTGTGAATTCCTGTATCACTTACAAAAGACATGCCCTAATGCCTACTGCACCAGCACCTTCTTCTCCTGCAGTATGGTCTGCCCGCTCATCAACCTTATAAAATAATTACCGGCCTCCACACCAGAGGCCTCAAACTCCACCCTGTGCCTGTGTGCTCCTTTTCCAAAGTTTCTGTTCTCAAACACCGGCTTCAGCATACTGCCATCCTCCTTGTAAACCCCAAGCGTAAGTTTTTCCGGTGCAGTCAGCACATGCTCAAACTGGGCAAATATCTTAAGTGTCTTGGGCGTATACACAGGTCCTCCTGCCTCTCGGTTCAGCTGATTCATCACGTAATAATCAGGGATTGGAAGCCCGGTTAGTGCCGAGATGTAATCTACGAGCTTCTTCGATGCGATATCCCGGTATGGATCATATACATTGTTCAGAGTGTGTCCATTAGTAAGCACCCACACAGCTGCTTGCCCCAGGTCATCAAGCATTGCATTCTTTTTCACATACTGTAGCAGCTTTACCAACGTATCACTCCCAACGTGGGAAAAAGAATAGAGCAAATTAGCCGACGGTGCAAACCCACGGCTATCGGCGCAAAATGTTTGCACCTCCACACTTCCTTCCTTAAACGGTTCAAGTCTGAGCATTTCCTCACCCGCCAGCACCAGTGGCTGCGGACCATCGGCCTCAGGCTTAAAGATCACACCCTGGTTTACCCTCACTCTGATAGCAGACCCACTCTTATTGGTGATCGTCAGCTTCAGACCTTTCCCTTTATAGGAGCTACCTGTCGCAGTACCTGCTACAGATAATAGATGTGTCTTAATGCCGTGGGATAGATCAACAAGCATGACGTCGGCCACGGCACTTAGAGGTAATCCTGTTAGCAGGACAAATAACATTAGAATTCTCATTAAGACTGCTTTTGCCAAAAGGTAAAGAAAATCACCGAGCGCTCCATCAGCGAAAAGTTAAATTCATCAGTCTGCTTCAACTTACACGAAGAGTATCCATCGGAGGTGTTAATCAACCTTTAATGGGCTTGTAATCTATACGTTAACGGTCTCCTTCGGCTGTCTTTTACACGTGCCGGTTGATAAATTTGCTGCAATTGAACTTATAGCCTATCTCCTGGAAGACAGGCTCACAAACAAGAAGAAGATATGCGTTTGGCAATAAGAGATGATGATACGAACTACTTTACCTCTCCCGAAGCACTCGAGCATTGCTATAGCGGGATATGGGATGTAGTGCCTCCATCGCTATGCCTCATATCCAAGGTCAAGGGAAAATGGGACTACTGGGTTCATCAGATCTACAAAGACAAACATCAAACGGATTGGGGAGCCTGGATTAAAGATGACACGGTCTATCCCATAGAAGAAAACGTGGATCTAATATCCTTCTTAAAGGCCAGGCTGGGAGACAAAAAGATTGACATCTGTTTCCATGCAAAGCATCACCGAAATAATGATGCGATACTACCACAGGACGTAAAAGAAAACTACATAAGAGGTGCCGAGTTCTATACCACTCGCGATCTTTCTCTGTATATCAGGGATGAAGTCGATCACCTTAACGCATTGTTGGATTGCAACATCACGGTTTTCACGCCTCCCCAGAATATGCTTTCGCCACAAGGATATAGATCTGTCCTGAAAGCAGGCCTGAATCCTTGCAATGCAGGACTTCCATTCTATAGAAAAGAAAAAGACATTACAGGTCTGATCAACATAGGGAAACAACTATACTTCAGGTTGAGGCATCAGGGCTATAACTACCCTTACGTTTTGAATTATTCAAACCACAGTGAGATACCATATCACTATTCCCTACAGCCAAACACAACACTGGAAAGTCTCGTTGAGAATTTTAAAAGAGTGAGGCGGTTTGACGGGGACTTCGTACTGTCAACACACTACGTCGAGTTCCTTTACACAATGGAACACAATAATAAGGTGACAATGAAAAATGTATTGGAAGAGTTTCTCAGCTATATACAGCGATACAGAGTAAACTATGTCACCCTTTCTGAAATGCTCAAAACAAACTAATCCCCCTCACTATAATTGGAAAGTATGAAGCTTGTAACGATAGTAGTCCCAAATTATAATTGCGAAGAGTATCTCGACAAATGTCTCCAGAGCGTAGTCAATCAGACTTACCCGAATATAGAGATTATTGTGTGCGACAACGGCTCAACAGATAGCTCGGTCTCCATAATAAACAAATGGGCAGCAAGAGACAAGAGAATTAAGGTACTTATTAACGAACAGAACATCGGACTTATCAATACTTACAACAAGATGTTCTTTGAAGCAAAGGGTGACTATATAATGATCCAGGACTCTGATGATTGGTGTGATCTCGCAAGGGCTGAAAAGCAGGCGAAGATCCTTGATGAGCATCCGGTAGGAATTTGCCTTACTGACTCCTATTACTATTCACAAATCTACCCGGTAAACGATAAAAGGACTGGTTATTCCGGACCCATCACTATCGAGACTGAAGAGACCTGGGCACCGGCTACGATAATGTTTAGACGCTCTATCCTGTCCGATGTACCCGGGTTTCATTACTACTTCGACCGCTTAACAAGCTATGACAGGTATATGATCATGGACATGGTTGCTCGCTTTGGTGGCTATTATCTGGATGAACCGCTATACCACGTATGGGCACGACCAAACAGCGACCATAGAAGCATTGACCTTACGGAAAAGAGAGCGTTGCAAAAGATGATATCCGAGGATGTCTATTATATCCTCAGAGATCAGAGAAGGAAAACGGGAACCGATCTTCTTAAAGAAAATGACATGAAGGGTATGGAAGCCCTGGAGAAAAAAATGCTCGGGGACAAAAAGTATATAGCTGAGAAAATAAGAAAGTTTGCCTGCATCCAGATAGACTATGGACACTATAAGAACGCACAGGAGCTTTTACTTAGAGCCATAAAAACAGCTCCATTCTATAAGATGAATTATAAGTCCTTGCTTTACCTGGTTAGAAGTAAGGGAAAGAATAAACAAAAGGAACTAATATATACAGAGCTTCCCACTGAAGCATAGCCACGAGGATACCTATGAAAATACTTATCGTTACAGAAACACTATTGACGGGTGGTGCGGAATGGTTTGTGCTTCGTCTTTGCGATGCGCTTGCCGATCGTGGCCACTCTGTTGCACTTTACATTCTCCGGCCGGATCTTGTGGACGAACGGCTCACAAGGAGCTACCGTAGCGTACAAACACAGCACGCTCCGGTTTGGAAAGTAAAATTGGGTGTATTTCTAGACAGAATAATACGAAAGCTTGGCCTCAGCTATTCTTTGCTCGAGCTGCTAAACAGCGATGACATCAGGAAACATATTACAAACACCAGTCCAGATTGTCTCCACTCTCATTTGATGCCTTGTGACATTACTGTACTAAAAGCAAATACTGGTCTAGGTACTCGGCACATTACCACCATTCACGGAGATTACATCCAAGGTATCAAGGACGGCGACAAAGCTATGGAGGCAAACATCAGAAAAGCCGCCATCGCTCTGGATAAAGTAGTAGTAATTTCTGAGGAGCAGGTAAGCATACTGAGCGGTTACTCTGGACTGTTAAAGGCAAAACTTTGCAAGATCTATAATGGCTACCCCTCACCTGACCCAGCTTTGCAGTCGCCTTCGAAAGAAACATTCAACTTCGGAATGATAGCAAGAGCAATACCCGAAAAGGGGTGGGAGCCCTCCATAAAAGCATTCATTAGAATCAAAGACCCCAATGTCCGCCTGTACCTTTACGGCGAAGGGGCTTATCTGCAGGAGCTACGTGCAAAATACCCTGATCATCGCATTCTTTTCCCTGGCTTTAGTGAGCAGCCCCTGGTCGCTATAAGCAATATTCACGTGGGCTTACTGACGTCATATTATAATGCAGAAAGTCTGCCTACCACAATAATTGAATACCTGGCAATGTCCAAGCCTGTTATCGTATCCACAGTCGGAGAAATACCCAGGATGATCAAAACTGATACGCAGGACCTTGCAGGAATAATAATAAACTCTCTTGATCCGGAAGAAATGGTGGAACCGATTTATCAGGCTATGAATAGACTGATGATAGATACTGACCTATACGAAAAGCTGGCAAGCAATTGTGAAAGTGCTTTTAAGAAGTTCTCTATGGATAAATGCCTCGACGCCTACCTATCTGTCTATAAAACAAAGAGCTTTCAGCAATGTGCGGCATAACTGGTAGTAAAGGCAGGTACACAGAAGCTGAAGTCCGGGCAGCAGCAAAAACAATAGCACGTCGCGGGCCAGATGCCTTTGCCATCTACTCAGACAAAGATGTGGTCTTAGCACATCATCGCCTGGCCATTTTGGACCTTTCGGAGAAAGGAGCCCAGCCATACCACTTTGAATATCTGTCGCTGGTGTACAATGGAGAGATATACAATTTCAAACACATTAGGGAAGAGCTACGAACCGAGGGCTATACTTTCGGCTCTGACTCTGATACGGAAGTGTTGATCAAATCATTCCATAGATGGGGTGTAAAGGCGGTAGACAAATTCATTGGGATGTTTGCCTTTGCCATCTATGATAAAAGAGACGACAGTATCTTTCTGTTTAGGGATCGTATAGGTGTAAAACCTCTTTACTACTCCCTCGCCGACGGCCTCGCTTTCGGGAGTGAGCTGAGAAGCATACTACCACTCTTAAGGAACAAAGAGATCAATAACAGTGCGGTCTATGAATACTTCAGACTGGGATATGTTGCCGAGGACAAGACAATATACAAACATGCTCATAAACTCAAGCCTGGGCATTTTCTGCACTATAAGAATGGGGCGGCAACTATTACGCGCTTTTGGGACGTAGAGCAGAGTATCGGAGACTCTGTAGGTAAATCAACTGAAGAGTGGAAAGATGAGCTCCACAAACTGATGATAGATGCCTTTGGTCTTAGAATGGTTTCAGATGTACCTGTAGGTGTCTTTCTAAGTGGTGGAGTAGATAGCTCACTAGTGACCTCAATACTACAAAAACATTATGGTCATGTAAATACCTTCACCATCAGCTTTGATGATGAGCGCTATGACGAAGCTCCTTATGCAAAAAAGATAGCTAACCACCTTGGGACCACCCATACAGAATTCACTCTCGACATCTCGGATGCCTACACAGTGCTTGAAAAGTTCTATGATATATATGATGAACCGTTCGCGGACTCCTCAGGAATACCAAGCACCGTAGTATCACACCTTGCAGCTAAGGAAGGGATAAAGGTGGTTCTCTCTGCAGATGGAGGTGATGAACTGTTCGCAGGTTACAACCACTACCAGGCAACACTTAAGCTGTACAACAGGATCAGCAAGCTGCCCTCATTTGCGAGATACATGGTCAGCGCAGGTTCTAAAACTCTCTATAGAAGCAATCTCCTTAGAAAGGTATATCAGGGAAACGTGGAACACAAAGTGGCGGCATTGAGCGAACTCACAAGAAGCGACCACCTGGGTGAGTTCTACCAGGCTTTCCAGGCAAATCAGGCTAACCTTGAATTAGACTCACTATTGGTAAACAGATCTGGCGAGGGAAATCTAAGGCTTTTGAATGAAGACATGTCTGGTCTTATGCTTAAAGACCTTCATCATTATCTGCCAGATGATCTGCTCGTTAAAATGGACAGGGCAACTATGTATAATAGCATAGAGGGAAGAGAGCCTTTCCTGGACCACCGCCTGGTAGAGATGGCTGCTAGTATGCCTCTTAGCCTGAAGCATCATGATGGCCAAAGTAAGTGGATACTTAAAGAGATACTTGCAGAGTATGTGCCTAAAGAGTATTTCATGCGACCGAAGAAAGGCTTCTCGATCCCTATATTCAAATGGTTTAGTGAGCATATGGATCACCTGTTCGAAAGCTACCTTTCACCGGCAAGGATCAGGGCTACCGGTATCTTGAACGAGAAAGAAGTGGAAAGAGAATTCAAAAAATATAAGTGGAATAAGAGAAACGGAAAAGAATCGAATATAGAGAAGATGTGGCGGCTGCTCAGTTTTATGATGTGGTGGGAAAAGTGGCACCTTAATAGCAAATAATGAAAAACGTTCTACTCATAGGTTCGGAGTTAGGTAAGGGAGGAGCTGAGCGCTCCATCTCTCTGCTAAGTTATTACCTTGAGAAGGAATATAATGTAACCCTCTGCATATTATCCGGACATAGACGCGAGAAGTACTACAAAACATGCAACGACATTGTATTTATCGACCCACCGCCAGCGAAAAATGCTCTGGGTAAGATAAAGGCATGGAGATACAGATTACAAAGAGTTCGCAACCTGAAGAAAGACAAGAACATAGATATATCCATAAGCTTTCTCGAAGGGCCTGACTATGTCAACGTGCTAACAAGAGGAAAAGAGAAGGTAGTTATCAGCATAAGGGGCTCCAAACTTCACGACAAAGAAATATCCGGAGTAATGGGTGGGGTCAGAAAAGGGTTCCTCATTCCATGGCTGTACAAAAAGGCCGACGAAGTAATATGTGTTACCAATGCTCTAAAAGCTGAGTTGGAAAGCGGCTTTCATCTTAGTGCAAAACGCCTCAGGACTATCTACAACTTTTATGAGGTAGAGCATATAAGAAGGTCAGCAAGTGAACCATTGACCACTGAAGAAGCCTTGATTTTTAGCAAGCCTGTAATTATCACTTCTGGAAGATTGCACATAGCTAAGGAGCACGACAAGCTAATTCGTGTATTCTCAAGATTAACAAGTGGAAGTGCACGTCTACTGATATTGGGAGACGGAGAAATGAAAGATGAGCTTATTAGCCTTGCCAATAGTCTGAGCCTTAGCGTGTGCGACTGGCAGGCGGAGGGATACAAAGACGCCGATATCTACCTGATGGGCTTTCAGACTAATGCCTTTAAATTTTACCAGCATAGCAAATTATTCGCGCTGTCCTCATCGTGGGAGGGGTTTCCTAATGTACTTGCCGAAGCACTAATTTGCAATATTCCAGTAATTACTACAGACTGCTATACGGGACCAAGGGAAATACTGAACATCAATGATCTACAGGACCGACCTGTGACAAAGGAAGTCAGGGTGGCAACCGGAAGCCTAATGCCCTTGCTCTCGAATCCTACTGAGGCAGTCATAGATATCTGGCAGACCGAAGTGGATTATTGGCTTTCGTCAGCAAGGCCAGCACATGTAGAATTTTCAAAGCTTACAGACCGATTCACACTGGATGCCATGATGGCTCAGTGGAAAGAAGTAATAGAAAATAACTGACACCATGAATATCCTTATCGTAGAAAACTCTGTAGCTTTCACTGGTGCTCTCAAAAGTGCCTTGTGCGAAGCTTACCTTCTTTCAAACAAACATAAGATCAGCTTCCTCCTTCCTTCTCACTCTACTGCACTTCCTATAATAAGGGAGAAAGGCTTTAAAGTTCATGCATTGCCATTAAAGGAGATTAGCAAATCGCCATCTGCATTACTCGCCTATCCATTTATCATTATACGGAACTTATTTGCGCTGAAGAAAATTGTAAGGTCTGAGGACATAGAAGTAGTGCAAATAAATGATTTTTACAATCTCCTTGGGGCCTTGCTAAAGCTAAGTGGCTACAAAGGGATTCTATTGACTTGGGTGAGATTTCTGCCCTCGGCGCTGCCCGGAGCACTAAGAACCATTTGGATTAAAGCTGCTCAAAAGTATTCAGACAGAGTAATTGCCGTGTCCGATGTGGTATGGAAACAACTGCCTCAAGACAAAAAGACAATTAGGCTCTATGATCCGGTATGCTTTAGTAACTCCCTCCGGACGGAAACCCAAACTAACCAGCTGGTGACGTTTCTGTACCTATCAAATTTTATCAGAGGAAAAGGGCAGGAATACGCGATTGAGGCATTTGCAAGGGCATATAAAAAGGATAATAACATTAGGCTAAAGCTCGTAGGCGGCGATATGGGCCTTCATAAGAACAAAGTGTTTCGAGATGAGCTGGTCAACCAGGTAAGGCAGCTGGGGCTAGAGGATGTCATTGTCTTCAACGACTTCATTGCAGATGTGGAAACTGAGATCAAGTCGGCCGATGTAGTGTTAAACTTCTCCAATGGAGAAGCGCTCTCCATGATCTGCCTTGAAGCATCCTTCTATGAAAGGCCTGTAATCGCTACGCGATGTGGCGGACCGGAAGAGATTATCTTGCATAAAGAAACAGGCCTCCTTGTACCCAGGAAAGATATTACGGCAATGACAGAGGCTATGCTTACTCTTTCTAACAACATGCATCTCAGGAAAACATACGGGCAGAAAGCCACTCTACATGTCACTCAAAAGTTCTCAAATGAAGCCTTTAAGAAGGCAATGGATGAAATTCTGAACGAGCATGTCAACTAAAGTACTTTTTATCGTTCCATATCCTAAAAACGTGGCGCCTTCTCAGCGCTATCGGGTGGAACTGTATGAAAGCATTTTAAAGGGCAATGGCATAGAATATGAGATCGCAAGCTTTCTGGATAAACAGACTTGGGACATTCTATTTAAGAAAGGACACCTGCTGGAAAAAATAGCAGGAACGGCAAAAGGATACTTTCGAAGATTAGCACACCTTTTCAAGGCTTTTAAGTACGAGAACATATTCATACACCGGGAAGCAGCGCCCCTAGGCCCGCCTGTTTTTGAATGGATTATAGCAAAGGTCCTCAAGAAAAGACTGATCTATGATTTCGATGATGCAATATGGATCCCAAACGTCAGCGGCACGAACAAACTGGCCGGTCTTTTTAAGGCTCACTGGAAGATAAAGTACATCTGCAAATGGGCTGAAGTAGTTACGGCAGGCAATCAGTATTTGCTCAATTACGCAGCTCAGTACTGCGCTAATACAGTTCTGCTGCCTACGTGTGTGGATGTACAGAATGTACACAATAGGTGCAAAATACATCATGCTGGTAAGCCCGTAGTTGGATGGACTGGAAGCCATTCTACTCTTTTCTATCTCAACAGCATTGTTCCTGTTATAAAAGAGCTTCAACAGGAGAATGACTTTACCTTTCTTGTCATCGCTGATAAAAAACCAGACCTGGCACTGACTGATTGGACTTATGTAAGCTGGGATGAGCAGAGTGAGACAGACGATCTTCTACAAA
>CAMPJV010000080.1 GCA_946886975.1 uncultured Taibaiella sp.
GTTATTTTGCTGTGTTTGTTTTATCGTTATTGATGATGCAAAGATTCATCCGGCGGCGAGACCTTACAAGGAAATCCAGGTGGTTAACTACGGTTTTGCAAGTGCTTAACCACCTGTTAGTAAATGGAAGCGATGAGGTTTAGTGTTACCAATACGCTGTGCTGTTAATGAGCTTTCCAACGGTACAAACTTTGCATATCTTCAGTCATGTTTATTCCCATAGGTGATGACAACCGGGACCGCAAGACTACTCCGGTCATTAATTATATATTGGTAGCACTGAATATTTTTGTGTTCGTCTACTACCAGGCATTCGGACGTGATATTTACTTCACCTATGCCTTTGCCACGGTGCCTGCGGAAATACTTACTGCAACGGATATAATTACCAGTAGCAAGATGCTGGTCGATCCTTATACAAAGCAGCTTATAGAGCTGCCCGGCCTGCAGCTGACCCCTGTCCCAGTCTTTCTGACCCTGATTACATCTATGTTCATGCATGGTGGAATTGCCCACCTCTTTGGCAACATGATGTTCCTGTGGATATTTGGAGACAACCTGGAAGACGCTTTAGGCCATGCCAAATATCTGCTCTTCTATATTCTTTGCGGCATTCTGGCGGGCCTGAGCCATGTATTCAGCACTTATATTTTAGGACACAGCCTGCTGATACCAAGCCTTGGAGCATCCGGCGCAATATCCGGTGTCCTTGGTGGCTATCTCCTGATGTTTCCGAGACGCGGAGTTCATATCTGGATCTTTATTACTATAGTGACCGTGCCAGCGTTCTTAGCTGTCGGCATCTGGTTTATATTCCAGGTGATCAACGGTTATGGCGCTTTGGGAGGTCAGGAAGCCGGGGGAGTAGCTTATGCGGCCCACATAGGAGGATTTATCTTTGGCCTGCTCTTGATCAGAAGGTTCAGAAAGCGTCCAGTTGTCGTGCGTAAGAGATCTTGGTTTTAGGACATGCTACTTTTTTTCCCAGAAGTTCAGGTCGCCGCCTTCGTGTTTTTCCACCAAATAGTATTCCTGTGGTATCTCATCCTTTATTGAATGATAGGTGACGATCCTTGTTCCGGCTGGAAGGGCCTTGAGCGAATTCTTTAGGTACTCGACGTAATACACGTAGTGTGCCTCAGAATACGGCACATGGCTGTCAATCTTATCAATGTTATCTATATTCTCGAAGAAGGAGTTATAGAAATAGAAGTGGTCAAACACCCCGAGGTCAATCTCCGTAAAGTTGCTATTAATGAAGGTAGCATTTCCTAACCCAAGCTTTTTCTGAACCCTGCCCGCATGACGGACCAGGTGTGGTCTCTGCTCAACTCCATAGAATTGTATATTCGGATGGGCGGCGGCAGCAGTGATGCAGAATTTTCCGGCACCACTCCCGATGTCCAGCACCTTACCGCCTTTTTTTGAAAGGAAGGCGGCAGCTAGCCTGGCCACATGGATTGGTGTCCAATGACGTTTCGCTACTATTCGAATAGAGTAGGGATACAAAGCGTCAAAAGCCTCGTCTGTTACTGGAAACTTTACTTTGACATCTATCTGTTTGTCCATGCGCAGCTTTGTTGTGCTAAAATACGAGAGATTTAACTTCGCACCTTTGATATGCAAATCATCTGCTTTTACGCGTCACCTATCGTTAACTTTGCCTGAGCATAGCAACAATACAATGTCTTTGCTGAGCCAGGCTCTTGTTCCAGGAATTATCTAAAGATGCCAGTAATGCGGAAAGCGCTGTATATATTCCAAAACTGCTGTGTTTTCCTGAAGCACTTTAACTTAATCGGAGTCAACATCCCGCCAGTCTTGAGAAATTGATTGTCGGCAATAGAATTGCTTTAATTTTGAACGGTGACGGCGATTAAATAAAGGTTAAGCAACATTAGTAACATTATGACAGAGTTCAGGCCCGGCAGATTCCAGATATTACCTCCTATAGTAAAGAACCTTATCATTATCAATGTCCTGATGGTTTTGCTCCAGTTTGTGCTGGCGCAGTTCAACATTGATCTGGCTGACCACCTTGGCCTTCATTACTGGAGATCTCCCCTCTACAAGCCGTGGCAGTTGATTACGCACATTTTTATGCATGGCAGTGCATTTGATGTTAATGTGACTGTGATGCACCTTTTTTCCAATATGTTCGCGCTATGGATGTTTGGAAGCATCTTAGAGAATCTTTGGGGTGCAAAGAGGTTTTTGGTGTTTTATATGATCTGTGGGGTGGGTGCAGCGCTCTGTCACCTCGCGGTTCTAGGCTACGAGTATAATCTCTATGAAACCGCTTTTTATAATTATCAGCAGAGTCCGACCCTCGACGCCTACATCAAATTTGTACACAGTAACAACCTCGACAGGTACCAGGATTTTGTACGGCTCCAGAATCACTGGGAAACAGACCCTGGTTGCACTTCCTGCATTAACCAGTCCATCGCCTATTTTAATCAGCTATATGCCATTAAGATCAACGAGGCTACAGTAGGAGCTTCAGGAGCGGTGTTTGGTATTTTGTTTGCCTTTGGATACCTCTTTCCGAATACCCTGTTGTACATATACTTCCTGGTTCCTATTAAAGCAAAATATGTTGTAGGCGCGTATGCTCTTTTTGAAATATATGCCGGTATACAAAACTCTGCAGGAGATAACATCGCTCACTTTGCACATCTGGGAGGCATGCTTGTTGCGTTTATTATTTTAAAGATCTGGAATCGCACAGAGAGAAAAAGATTTTATTAGTTATGAGGACGGCCTTTAAGAGACAATCACATCCTTTTATACCATCTTACCAGGAAAACGGCGCGCTGCAGCTTATTATAGCCACCGGGTCCGCCTTCGTTATGTTTCACTTCGTGCGAGTGATCATGATAACGATGCATGTGGCAAAGGAGGAGATATTCAGTAAGATGTTTCCCAATTTCGGGCTTTCCACTATTGACATGTTCCAGCACAAATTCTGGACGATCATTACCTATGGCTGGCTTCACCAGGGCTTTTTTGACTGGGTGACCAACATGATCTGGCTCTATTGCTTTGCGGCAATTCTGCAGTCTGTAGCCGGATACCGCCAGGTGGTCCCTCTGTTTGTGTACGCATTATTGGTGGGAGGAGGATTTTTCCTCGGTAGCCAGGTTTTCTCTGATGATGTGCTGGGCGCGGGGAATAATTATTTTATGGGATCCCAGGCCGGTGTGCTGGCCTTAGGTATGGCCGCGCTCACGCTTGTTCCCAGGTACCGGCTGCATATCACGCCGAGCTTTAGCATACCTCTTGTTCTGGTAGTGGGGATCTATGTACTACTTGACATTTTGGTCTTCCTTCCGGGACAAATGAATGTACTGGCTCTGTGTTTCGGTGGTCTCCTTACAGGAGTTGGTTATGCCGCATTGCTTAGAAATGGTTTCAGGCCGGGAGAATGGATATATGATTTAATAGGCAGGATGTCCATGATGGTGACCCCTGGTGAGGGTATTGCAAGGGCGAAAAGCAAGAAGAGAATGGAAGTATTGCGCACGATGTATGAGCCCAAGAAGGGCATTTCCCAGCATCGGATAGACGATATTCTGGATAAAATCAATGAACATGGCTTTAACTCTCTTACAAGAGAGGAAAAAGATATTTTACTTAGAGCAAGTAAAGATTAATATCATCCTTTTGTGAGTCAATTTAAAAGCTTCTTAGGAAGAGTTTTCAGCCATACGTTATTCCTGGTCAACCTGGGTGCGGGTGTATGGCTCGTATTATGTTATGTCGCTTCCAGGATCAGCCCTGCAGAAGTCAGACATATTGCACTCCTGAGTCTTACGACCCCCTTCGCTGTATTTGCCAACATTGCATTTGTCATTATCTGGCTTTTTTCAGGACTGAAGTGGAGGGCTCTTTTTTCATTTGGAGTTCTGGTACTATGCTACCAGCTGATTCCTGCAGTTTTTGGTATACACTACCTTTCCGACAACAATTGGGAGGGAGGTCCAGGCCGGTTTAAGCTTATGACCTGGAACGTTCATGCCATGGGCACCTTCAATCATCCCCATGAGAAGGACTATTCGAACGGGATCGTAAAGCTGATAAAGCAGGAAAACCCGGACATACTCTGCCTTCCTGAGTTTGCTGTTCATGCGGACCTTAAGAAAAGAGCGCTTGATGAAAAGATTGTGAAGGACAACGGCTACAAGGAGTATTATTTTAATGCTGATAACGGCTACGGACCCAATATAGTGATCGGGACGGCTTTTTTTTCCAAGTACCCCGTCGTGGGTTATAAGGCTTATTCTTTAGGCGTAGACATCTATCTTCTGCAATGTGATGTGAAGGTGAAGCAGGACAAGATCATCCGGTTCTGTGTCGTACATCTTCAGTCCTTTGGGCTTAGCGATCATGACAAGGCTTTTATTGAGAAGGTCAAGAATAGGAATACGGAGGATATAGAAAAGACCAGAAGCTTTGTCTGGAAGTTTAACCAGGCTTATAAATACCGGGCTGAAGAGGCGGACAAAGCTGCGGTTATTATTGAAAAGAGTCCCTATCCTGTGATCGTTTGCGGCGATTTTAATGATCTCCCCTACTCATACACCTATTCAACGATAAAGGGAGATCTCAAAGATGCTTTTGCGACAAGGGGCAAGGGCTTTGGACGGACATATAATCAGATCATTCCCACTTTACGTATAGATCACATCTTTTACGATCCTGCCGAATTATCGGTCCGTGCCTTCAAAACGCTGAATACCTCTTTGTCGGATCATAGCGCCATTCTTGCAAATTTCGAAATATTGGAGCAGGCTGCTGACTAAGCCTTATTTTTGGAATTATTTACCAGATGTCAGAGCTACACCTTTATAATTCATATTCGCGTCAGAAAGAGAAGTTTGTACCCATAACGCCCGGTCATGTTGGTATGTATGTCTGTGGTCCTACAGTGTCGGGTGAGTCCCACCTGGGCCACGCAAGACCCTACATAACATTTGACGTAGTCTACAGGTATTTGCTTCACATGGGATATAAGGTGAGGTATGTGAGGAACATAACTGACGCAGGGCATTTTGAGGAAGAGGGACGTGAGGCCGAAGATAAGGTGAGCTCTAAAGCGCAGCTTGAGAAGCTTGAACCCATGGAACTCGTGCATAAATACACAAACCTGTTCCATTGGGGAATGCGATTGTTCAATACGCTTGATCCGGGCATTGAGCCGACCGCTACAGGTCATATTATAGAGCAGATAAGCATGATCCAGAAAATAATCACTGAGGGCTATGCTTATGAGATGAACGGGTCAGTGTACTTTGACGTAAAGAAATACGCAGAAAAATACCCGTATGGAAAGCTATCAGGCAGGATCATTGAAGATCTGCTGGAGACGACCCGCGACCTTGACGGCCAAGAAGAGAAGAGGAACAAGGTGGACTTTGCCCTGTGGAAGAGCGCCCCGCCGCAGCATATAATGAGATGGCCGAGTCCCTGGGGCGAGGGGTTCCCCGGTTGGCACATAGAGTGCTCTGCGATGGCGAGGAAATACCTCGGTGAGGTGTTTGATATTCATGGTGGGGGTATGGACCTTCAGTTTCCGCACCATGAATCCGAGATAGCTCAATCTACCATTGCTCATGGACATCCTCCCGTTAGGTACTGGATGCATAACAACATGATCACCATCAACGGCAAGAAGATGGGCAAGAGCTATAACAACGTTATCAAGCTTACTGAACTGTTCAGCGGCAACCATCCGATCCTCGAGCAACCATATCACCCGATGGTGGTAAGGTTTTACATACTGCAAACACACTACAGAAGTACCCTGGATTTCTCAAATGAGGCACTACAGGCATCAGAGAGAGCGTTAAGGAGATTATGGGAAGCGTACGAAGTATTAAAGCAACTAACGTCAGCGGGTGCGGCAGAAGCGAAGAACACTGAGCTGGATGCACAGGTGATAACATGGTGCAGGGAGTGTGATGACTTCATGAATGATGACTTCAACACTGCCAAGGTGATAGCCAACCTTTTTGAGCTCGCTCCCGTGATCAACGGCATAAAGGGCGGACAAGTGCAGGAGGACGCATTGAGCCACAGCACTCTTGAGCTTTTGAATCAAACTTATAAGACCTACCTGGAGGATGTGTTAGGCCTGCAGGCACTACAGGTGGAGCAAAGCGATAAGCTGGACAAGGTGCTCTCTCTGCTTATAGAGATAAGGAAAGATGCCCGTACGAGAAAGGACTGGGCCACATCTGACCAGATACGAAATAAGCTGGCGGACGCCGGGATCATGCTAAAGGATGACAAGGATGGCAGCGTGTCTTATACCATTGAATAGAACTGAATGAAGAAACTCTCAAGGCTTTTCGGCTACCTGGCATACTACAAAGGCCAGATAGGGCTCTATTTCATCAGTAGTCTGCTCGCCATTCTGTTTGGGCTATTCTCGTTCAGTATGCTGGCCCCGGTGCTTCAGATCCTTTTCAGGGAGAATCCGGAGAAGAAGGTGGAGAAGGCAACTGATATTCTCTCTGTTATATCGAACGAGGTTCAAACCCTGGTGAATAGAGAGGGTCCGATGCAGGCACTGACCTATGTATGCATAGCCGTCGTCGTGCTCACTGTGCTGAAGAATCTTTTCCTTTATATAGCGCTATATATACTCAACCCTATTCGCAATGCGGTATTGAGACGGCTGAGGGATGATCTGTTCACAAAGACGCTCTCCCTGCCGATCGGATTCTTTACAGAAGAAAGAAAAGGTGATCTTATTTCCAGGATGACCAATGATATCAACGAGGTGGAGCTTTCAATAATGGCAACATTGGAAGTTTTTATCCGTGAGCCGATCGCTATCATATTCACTATTGGCTTCCTGGTAATGATCAGCCCGGGACTTACTTTGGTCTTGCTAGTCTTCCTGCCGATATCGGGACTGATAATAGGCAGAATAGGAAAGTCCCTGCGTAAATCGTCGAATATTGCACAGGAGCAGTTAGGGGGCATGCTGGGAGTGATAGATGAAACTATTGCAGGGATGAGGGTGGTGAAAGCATTTAACGCAGAGAAGCACCAGCACCTTCGGTTTATGCAGATCAATAACCTCATATTCAGAACAAGGAATACGATCGCTGCCAAAAGAGAGCTAGGTTCCCCGCTTTCTGAAACCATGGGCGTTATGGTGGTAAGTGCGATCCTGTGGTATGGCGGACAGCTCGTGTTCTCGTCACAGACGAGCCTGACAGCATCTGATTTTCTAACTTATATAGTGCTGTTTACCCAGCTTATTAATCCCTTCAAGAATCTATCTGCTTCATTCTTCAATATCCAGAAAGGCGGGGCTGCACTGGATAGAATCGAGCAACTGCTAAGTGTGGAGAACACAATTAAAGAACTGCCGGATGCAAAGCCTGTTAAGCAGTTCGAGCATGCCCTGGAGTTGAAGAATGTTCACTTCAGCTATGGACAGAAGAAGATATTGGATGGCGTAAACCTTAAGATTGAAAAGGGAAAGACTATTGCTCTTGTAGGATCGAGCGGTGCGGGGAAATCGACGCTTGCTGATCTCATCCCGAGGTTTCATGACGTTTCTGAAGGTGAGATTACGATAGATGGAATTAACCTGAAGGAATGCAAGCTGGATGATCTGCGCAGGCTGATGGGAGTCGTTGGTCAGGACCCTATCCTTTTTAATGATACCATCTACAGCAACATAACCCTTGGTACAGGCGGTGCGACTCAAGCCGACGTAGAGGAAGCCGCACGGGTGGCGCATGCGCACAATTTTATTTTAAACAAAGGTGAAGGTTACCAGACCTACGTTGGGGACCGGGGAAGCAGGCTATCTGGAGGAGAGAGACAGCGGGTGACTATAGCCAGGGCGGTCCTGAAGAACCCGCCGATCCTCATACTAGATGAAGCGACATCTTCCCTGGATAGTGAGAGCGAAAGGATAGTTCAGGACGCGATCAATTCCCTGATGAAGAACAGGACCTGTATCGTCATTGCACACAGGCTCTCTACCGTGCAGCACGCAGATGAGATAATAGTGCTTGAGAAAGGACGCGTCATAGAAAGAGGTACGCATACGGAACTGATGAATGGCGGAGGCGCTTACCGGAAGCTGGTGGACATGCAGCAGGTGAAATAGCATTTACTACTGCTGCTTTACGAAAAACTTATTGATTTGCGAAGTTTCTTATGCGCCTGTCAGATGGTGCGGGCTTCTTATATTTGCGGTATGAAGAAGATACTGGTGACGGGCGGATGTGGCTATATAGGCGGACATACGATCGTTGACCTCATTGATAATGGTTTTGATGTGATCTCTATTGATGATCTTTCGATGGGGTCATTGCGGATGCTACACGGAGTGGAGAAGGTGGTGCGGAAGACAGTGAAGAACTATAAGGTAAACCTTTGCGACCTGGAGGATACGGAAGCGATCTTTATTGAGAATCCTGATATTGTTGGGATCGTGCATTTTGCTGCTTTTAAGTCGGTTGGAGAGTCGGTGAATGAGCCTCTGAAGTATTACCGGAATAACATTGACTCTCTGGTGAACGTATTGCATTGCGCGAAAGCGTACGGCATTAAGCACTTCGTTTTTTCCTCATCCTGTTCGGTGTACGGAAATGCTGAGACGCTGCCAGTAGAGGAGTCTGCTCCTCTGGCAGAACCGGAGTCGCCCTATGCACGGACTAAGCAGATAGGAGAGGCCATCTGCAGGGATGTGACCAAGGTGTGCAAGGACATAAATGTAATGTTGCTGCGCTACTTTAATCCGGTGGGGGCACATCCATCCGCAAAGATCGGAGAGCTGCAGGAGAAGCCGGAAAACCTGGTGCCTGTAATTACTCAGACAGCAATTGGGAAGCGTAAGGATATGACGGTGAATGGCTGTGACTACCCTACAAGGGACGGGTCTTGCGTAAGGGATTACATCCACGTGATGGATATAGCCAACGCCCATACACGGGCTATTAAGTATATGATAGAGGGCAGGAATACAGAGCGGTGCGAAGTGTTTAACCTGGGCACCGGTAATGGCGTAACCGTTCTGGAGCTGATCAAAGCATTTGAAAAGGTTGCAGGACAGAAGCTAAACTACAGGGTAGGCGGAAGAAGAGAGGGTGACGTAGTGGAGGTGTACGCCAACAAGAATAAGGCTAAGCAATTATTAGGCTGGGACACGAAGTATACACTGGACGATATGATGGAGACGGCCTGGAAGTGGGAGCAGGAGCTGAAGAGAGAAGCCGAAAGAATACAACTGAATTAAACTGAAAGCCCCGCACCTGCGGGGCTTTCTCGTACTATGATAAATTCTTCCTGTATAATAGTGTGCTGGAATTATTAGACCTCAATATGCTCTTTGCAGTTTCCTGCAGATAGGATGAGGTGACGGCGTTATACTTACTGAGCTCAGTATTTATGAGATTCGCATCTCCAAGGAGTTCGTAGAAGGCCAGATTGTTTGCGCGCGATAGGATATTCATGTCCTCGAACTCTATCATTGCCTCTATCTTGTTCTTTGCCTTTTCAAGCTCTTCCGTGGTAATGCCTTCCTCGGTCAGCTTCAGCATTTCTTTTTCTATGGCTTCGTTCGCTTCGTCAATAG
>CAMPJV010000081.1 GCA_946886975.1 uncultured Taibaiella sp.
AACACAACTGCATACCTGTAAATGAGGCTATAGTTGTTTTGGTTATTCGGTACATGCACATAGTACCGTGCTCTCTCTGCCTGCGCCCCTGTGCTGTTGTTCCCGAGCTTTAGAGAATATGATCCTCCTCCTGGTGCGACTACCGGAAATCCTCCAAAGATGTCCGTTCCTGCACCCGACGTAAGGACGTGCCTGTTACTTAATGGCCCTGTAAAGGTCGGTGTGCTTATAGGACAACAATAGCCCGTATAAAATGACCAGTTGCTGTAGTTGCCTTGCTCGAAGTCGACATTTGGGGGACAACTCACCTGGCCATTGGATGAAAAAACGATAGATAAAAAGCTGGTGATAAATAATAGTCTTTTGTTCACGGTTCTCTCCTTTGCAATAAAAATAGAGTGGCACTCACCCCATGCATTGTCAGGTAGTGGTGTTAACAAGTTGTTGACAAGTTGTTTGCAAACAGTTAACAATCATTGAAATACCTGTGGAACGCTCAATGGAGGAGGAAGACAGATGCCGAGGACGTCATTGGCGGAATAGGGTTTAGAGATCTAGTTATGGAAAACAATATTTTGTTCATCTTTATGCTAAGAGACGTCATTGACAAAGAAGGACTCATATATAAGGTTGTCCGATGAGGAGCTGCTGGCCATGTACAGGCAGGAGCAGAATAACGAGTGGATTGGTTATCTCTTAGAACGCTATACTCTTCTCCTGCTCGGCGTTGCAATGAAGTATCTTAAAGACAAGGAACAGGCCCACGATGCAGTCCAGCAGATTTTCCTAAAGGCGTTGGTTCATTTGCCAAATGGAGAGATCCAGAACTTTAAAGGTTGGATTTACGTGCTGATGAGAAATCATTGTCTGCAGACCCTGCGGGACAAAAGGTATAACGTTCCTGAAGAAACGTTAGCTCAGCTGTCTGCTGGTCCGGACACAAAAGAAGATGACCATCAGAAGGAGTATACTCTTGATCAAATGGAGGAGGCAATGAAAGAGCTTAACCCTGATCAGAGGCAGGCAATTACGATGTTTTATTTGAATAAGTTAAGCTATCACCAGATTATGGACCAGACAGGATACACCTTTATGCAGGTGAAAAGCCATATACAAAACGGAAAACGTAAATTGAAACAGATATTATTAAGAAAGTTAGGAGACACACGGGCATGAGCGGCCTAAATGACATACTAAACAACGGCAAGAGCATGATAAGTCAGGAGCAGCTCATTGCTTATCTGGAGGGGCGGCTATCTGCTGAAGAGCAGCATGATGTCGAGCTATGGTTAGCTGAGGAGGGAATGGAAAGCGATGCGTTGGAAGGACTCAGAGACTTGTCGGCTGAGGAAACGAAGCGAGCTATATTTAAGCTGAACTACAATCTTAGAAATCAGCTTTCCGGGAGAAAGAATAAGCGGAGGGAGCCTCTAGATCAGAATGTCCTGGCCTGGGTGGCAGTTATCGTCATTCTGGTCCTTTGTGTAGTGGGCTATGTTGTGTTCAAATACGCTATACACAAATAGAGACATCGTTTCTGAGAGCCATTCATTAACAATGTTTTCAATATCTGACTTTCGAAAAAGACGTATCTTGCAACTATCCTCCAACAAGGCAGAATCAGCTTTCCATGCACTTATCAGGTAAAAAAATTGTACTTGCAGTTACAGGCAGTATTGCCGCGTACAAGACTCCTGAATTGGTGCGCCTTTTTATGAAAGCCGGTGCTGAGGTAAAGGTTATTATTACACCATCGGCGGCAGAGTTTGTAAGTCCCCTTGCTCTTGCAACAGTTTCTAAACATCCCGTTCACAGCAATGTAAATGATGGTTCGGACTGGAATAATCATGTTGAGCTTGGCAGGTGGGCCGATGCAATCATTATTGCTCCTTGCAGCGCGAACACATTGGCCAAACTGGCAAATGGCCTGTGTGACAATCTTGTCTGTGCGGTATATTTATCTGCAAATTGTCCTGTGTTTATTGCGCCGGCTATGGATGAGGACATGTGGCTTCATCAGAGCACAAGGACTAACATACAAAAGGTGGCGTCCTTTGGAAATGGAATTATTCCAGTGGCACATGGAGAGCTAGCTAGTGGCTTGATAGGGGAGGGTAGAATGGCTAACCCACCAGAGATCATAGCTCACCTTGATGATTTTTTTACGGGCCAGTCAGGTATGCCATTGAAAGGGATAAAAGCTTTGGTCACGGCGGGACCAACCTATGAGCGAATAGATCCGGTCCGGTTCATAGGCAATTTCTCAACAGGAAAAATGGGAATCGCTCTTGCGGAGGCTTTGGCTAATAAAGGCGCTGAAGTTACCCTGGTCCTGGGACCGGCATATATTCAGTCTTACCATACTCGTGTCAGCACAGTACGGGTGGAAAGTGCTGAAGAAATGTATAATGCCTGTCTTGGTGCCTTTAAGGACGCTGAGATTAGCGTCCTGGCGGCAGCTGTTGCCGACTATAGGCCTCAGGAAATTGCCGCTGAGAAAATAAAAAAGCAGGATAGTTCGTTAAGTATTAATCTGACGAAGACGACTGACATATTAGCATCTCTTGGAAAGATCAAGAAGGCAGGACAGCTTTTGGTAGGCTTTGCACTTGAAACTGCTAACGAGCATGCGAACGCGCTAAAGAAGCTGCATGAAAAGAATGCTGACATGATTGTGTTAAACTCTCTGCGTGACAAAGGCGCAGGCTTTGGCCATGACACCAACAAAGTAACTTTGCTGGATACAAGTGGTGAGCATATTACCCTACCCCTTCAATCGAAAAAAGAAGCCGCTGAGGCTATTGTTAACCATATTCTGGAGTTAAGACATGTTGAGAAAGCTGTGTAGTTTAATTTTAATGCTCTTGGGTTTTGTAAATGTTGTATTAGCCCAGGAGTTGAATTGTAAAGTAAAGATTATGTCCTCTGCTATACAGAACGTGGATAAGCAGGTCTTTACCACAATGGAAAAATCCATCTCTGATTTTCTTAACACGCGCAAGTGGACTACCGATGAGTATGGCACAAATGAGAAAATAGATGTAAACATTTTGATAAACCTGCAGGGTAAAACTCCTGATGACGATGTTTATAATGGAACATTAAACATCCAGGCGTCCCGTCCGGTATTTAATTCTAGTTACACCAGCCCTACAGTCAACTTTGTAGACAAAGATGTAGTATTTAAGTACTCCCAGTTCACACCATTGCAGTTCGATGATAATCGTGTAGTAGGAAACGATCCTGCGGCTTCCAATTTGACAGCTATCCTTGCCTTTTACGCATATTTGGTCATCGGCCTCGACTATGACAGCTTTTCTCCTTTGGGAGGAGCGAATTATTTGAAGCGTGCTCAGAATGTAGTGAACAATGCTCCTGAACAAGGTAAGTCGCTGACGGGGTGGAAAGCGGTCGAAGGAAATAAGAATCGATATTGGATTATTGACCAGTTACTGAGTCCGCGCTTCCAGGATGTACGCAACTATTTCTATACAATGCATAGGCAGGGCTTTGATAAAATGTACTCCCAACCCGACGTCGCTCGGCAGAACATCCTTTCAGGTATTCCAAAGCTTCATCAGGTGAATAAGGAAAATCCAAGTTCTATCCTTATCCAGTTCTTTTTCAATGCCAAAAGTGATGAGTTAGCAAAGGTGGTCTCACAGGTTCCTAAGGAGGAGCGGACTCAGTACATTTCGATGCTTTCGCAAATGGATGTGCCAAATTCTCAAAAGTACCAGGCGTTGAACAGGTAGAGATGAAGTACCTCCTCCCCTTTTTATTTTTCACCACACTGTCTGCTGCTTCCTGTAAGGAAGAGAAGAAGGAGCATCTGCCTCGCATTAAGATGCAACAGGTCCTTTTCGATATTCACTTGGCGGAGTCTTACAGCACGTTCGTGCCGAAAGATACCGCATTAAGAAAAACAGAGAAGAACCTTGATTCGCTGGCGGCGTTTTACCAGAGGGTGTTCAAGAGCCATAATATTACCTCCAGGCAGTTCCAGGAAAGCATGACTTGGTACAAAGAGCATCCGGAAGTGTTGGATAGCATTTACACAAGACTCATTCCAGAGATGAGTAAGCTCGAGGGTGTTTACTAAACTTGAGTTAGGTCAATTTACTTAGTGCTGTTCCTATTCGTTTCATAGCTTCCTCAAGGTTGGCCATGGACGTAGCAAAAGAGATCCGTATACAGTTGTCATTACCAAAAGCTCCTCCGTTAACCGTACTAACGTGTGCTTTGTGGAGGAGATACATTGACATGTCCTCATCATTGTTAATTGTTGTTTCGCCATCAGACTTCCCAAAGAAGAAGCTGATGTCAGGAAATGCATAGAAAGCGCCTTTGGGATGATTGATCTTCACCCCTGGCATATTGTCGAGGGAACCAATAACATAGTCTCTCCTCTCTCGGAAAGCTTCTCTCATCTTCAGCGTAGGAGCCAGGTCACTCTTTAGGGCTGTAACGGATGCACGCTGAGTAATCGCATTTGCTCCTGAAGTGAATTGCCCCTGAAGTTTTTCACAAGCGCTGATGATAGCCTTGGGGCCAGCCATATACCCAAGTCTCCAGCCTGTCATAGCAAACCCCTTTGACATTCCGTTTATTATAATAACCCTGTCCCGTAGTTCAGCATACTCGGCGATACTGTGGTGGCTACCCTCATAGTTTATATACTCATAGATCTCATCGCTGATAATGACGACCTGCGGATGTTTCTTAAATACTTCTGCCAGACCTGCAAGTTCCTCCTTAGTATAAACGCTTCCGGTGGGGTTACAGGGTGATGAGAATATAAACAACTTTGTTGCCGTAGTTATCGCCTGCTCAAGCTTTTCGGGTGAAAGCTTAAAATCAGAATCTATCGAACAAGGTACATACTTTACTTTTCCCTCGGCTAAGTGAACTAATGCACTGTAAGTAACCCAGTAGGGCGTTGGGATGATCACTTCATCTCCTGGATTAATCAAACACAGTATCGCATTTGCCAGTGATTGCTTCGCGCCTGTAGAGACCATTATCTCTTCCGGCTTATAATCAAGATTGTTATCTCTCTTTAGCTTTTCGCTGATTGCCTCCCGCAGCTCAGGCAGTCCTGCAACCGGAGTGTATTTTGTATAGCCATTAGCCATAGCTTCCGTGGCAGCCCTGCAGATATGTTCTGGAGTCACAAAGTCCGGCTCTCCCAGGCTAAGGTCAATAATGTTGGCACCCTTCGCGCGGAGTTCGCGGCCAAGTTTAGCCATTTTAATCGTTTGTGGCTCCTTTACTCTATCCAGCCGATGGGCTAATTCCATGGTCTATTAAATTGAATAAGCAGCAAATCTATAAGAAGTGCTGCTTATTATGTTCAGATTATTAATGTAGTTTATATTAAGGATTCGTATAAGCGTGGCTAAAGGCGTCCGTAAAGAAGTACAGGTATAAGGTTAGCGCGATTATGAGTCCGATTGCCACGGATAGCATGATAATCGTAGTCTTGTACGCCTTGTTTATCGTCTTCATCTTATGGAGCTCGCTCACATTGTTCAGGATGTTTTCTGTGCGCGAGAAGGCTGTTTCACCTTTTACAACATAGTCATAAGCTCCATATTTCATGCTATCTATTGCCACGTCTATTTTATCCTGTCCTGACAGCATAATGACCTGTACTTCCGGATACTTGTCCTTTAGCACCCTTAGAATCTCTACACCATTTTTGGCATCAGGCTTCTGCGAGCTCAGGTGATAATCGAGAACCACTATTTCTGGTCTGAGATGCATATGCTGCAGCATCTCTTCACCATTATCGAATGTCTTGATCTCATAAACGAACCGCTCGTTCAGGTAATCTTTCAGCATTTCATTTTGAATAGGCTCATCGTCTACCAAAAAGATATATCGCTTGTCTGCCATAATTGCTCTTGATTCAATTTCTTCAGAAAAGTAGATAAAATAATTAGAAACTAAAAGGACTTAGCCCTTCTGATGCGTTTATTTGTTCGTCGGTGATGTTCGTTTGCATGTTTTCACAAGCATATTCTCGTAATGAGCCATATAGCAAATCGGGTTTACCCCTGGAAGTGGTTCAGTTCACTGAAGGCTTTATCGCACACCCTCTTTAGGTTTTTAATAAGGGGTGGCAGACGGTCAGTGTGTCCGGCTTCGCTTGCAGTTTGCTCTATCAGAAAAATATGGCTTATCTCTTCTTTTACCCCCATATAAGAGAGTTGAGGCTTCAGTGAGTGTGCTGCTATTTTTACAGATGTCAGGTCCTTGTTGGCATATGCCTCGTCCACCTGCTGAAGCAGCCTTGGTGCATTCTCCAGGAACATGCCAACGTACTTATGCATCTTATCCTCCTTGCCCCCGGTAAATTGCTTTAGAAATTGCATATCTGTTACCTTGTCAGGCAATGGGGGAAACGCCTGTTCCTGTCGCTCCTTTCCCGCTGGTTTATTTTCTTCGTGTGTCGGGTTCTGCCCTGTTAAGACGCTGGACATCTTTAGTAATAGTTCGTCTGTGTGAAACGGCTTTGACACGTAGGCGTTCATTCCGATGTTAAAGTACTGCTGAACGTCCTCCTGCAGCACATTCGCCGTCATCGCTATGATCTTAGTGTTCCTGGCAGGTGCCTCAAGTGTTTCCCTGATCATCTTCGTGGCTTCCACACCATCCATCACGGGCATCTGTATATCCATCAGCACTATATCATAAAGTTCCTGACTCACCCGTGTTACGGCTTCCCTGCCATTTACAGCAATATCTATGATCACATCCGGCAGAAGTTCTTTCAGCGTGTCCTCCGCTACCATCCTGTTAAACTCATTGTCTTCCACCAGGAGCAACTTCACCTTGTTCAGACGCGCCAGCGTTGCCTCATCTACAGCGCTCTCTGCCGCGGCAGACACCTGCACTTCCGACTCCTCCAGCGGAATGATCATCGTGAAGGTTGTTCCCTTCCCCAGTTCACTTTTCACAGATATGTCGCCTTCCATCAGCGATACCAGTTGCTTGGATATGGTAAGCCCCAGCCCGGTACCGCCAAACTTCCTCGCCACGTCGGACCCCGCTTGCGTAAAGCTGTCAAAGATCTTGTCCGCATATTCCGGCGCAATACCTATTCCTGTATCTCTCACGTCAAACTGTAGCCACAGCTTGTGCCCTTCCTTTTTATACACAAAGGCATTTACTTCCACAAATCCCCGCTCTGTAAACTTCAAAGCGTTGCCCGAAAGGTTTATCAATATCTGGTTGATCCTCGTAGGGTCGCCTTTCAGCCTCTGCGGTATGTCTGTCGCCACCTCCACGCGAAAGTCAATGCCCTTCTCCTCTGCTCTCAGCATCAGCATGTCTTTCATGCTCTGCATCACCTCGCGTAAAGAAAAGTCCGTCTGCTCTATTACTATCTTCCCTGCCTCAATCTTCGAAAGGTCTAGTATGTCATTGATAATGACCAGCAGGTTGTCTGCGGACTGTCGTATGGCGTCCAGGTACCGCGTCTGGTCTGGCCTTGGTTCCTTCCCGAGCAGCAGTCTTGTCATCCCTACAATTGCGTTCATTGGCGTCCTTATCTCGTGGCTCATATTGGCCATAAACTGCTGCTTCAGTTCGGCCGTTCGCTCTGCCACTTCCTTCTCCTTCTGCGCCAGCTCTATCTGCTGCCTTATTTGCAGGTTTCTCAGTTTGTTGAACGTCGTCTGTTTAAAGATATCCTCCTTTAGCTGTTCGTATGCTTTCAGGTGATGGAAGGCTTTTGGTATATCTCCCATCCTGTCATACAAGGCCGAAAGCATCTCATGTATGCTCATCACGTCATGCTTCCTCGAGTACTCTTCAGCTAGTTCAAAGGCCGCCTCAAGGTTACGAAGGGCTTGCCTGTAGCTGTCCTCATCCATGTGCATCTTGCCTATATAGAAATAGCAGATGATCTGTACCTCCACGTTCCCCAGCTTTTGCGCCTGCTCCAGCGCGTGCTTCAGATATTTGCTCGCAGTCGCCGAGTCGTTCATTTTATAGAACACCTTGCCGAGGCCGCTTTCGGCCATCACGTATGTTGCCGTTTCCGGCTCCGACTGGTTAAGGTTATCTTCGAAGTATCTCAGTGCTTCATTATACTGGTCCTGCTTAAAATAGATATTCCCGAGCGTGTTGTAGACAGTAATAAGTCTGCTTGTATCATTCCCTCCTTCAAATATTGGCAGGCACCGAAGCGCATAATCCAGTGCGCTGTCATAATCGCCCAGATCATACAGCAGGTTTGAGATGTTGGTAAGGTTCACCGACAGGGCGATCTCATCTCCCAGCTCTTCGTTGATGGCAAGGGCGCTTTCAAAGTAGGTCAGAGCGTTCCCCAGGTCGCCGAGGTCCCTGTATATATTCCCAAAGTTGTTTAATACCCTTGCCTCCAGCTTGCGGTCCTTTACTTTCTTGGCTATAAAGTGCGCCTGGTGCAATATTTCAAGCCCTGTTTCATAGTCACCCTGCAGCCAATAGCACGAGCCCTTCAGGTTATATCCTCTTCCTTGTCCCCGCAGGTAGTTGGCCTTCCTCGACCGTTCTATGACTTCATCGGCCATCTCCGAGGCTTGGTCGGTATCATAGTTCCGCACTTCTATCGCCATCTCCACCAGCCTGTCTATCTGCTCCTTCTCGTCCGTTGCCTGTGCGTATTCCTGTTGCAGCTGCTTATACCTCAGCGTATCCATGCCTTGTCGTTGGTTGTTATAAAATTATAAACCCCTTGCTGTAAAGCAAGGGGTATTTCTAGCCACCCTTTATAATTAGTAATAAATTCGAATCAGTACGCTGCTATCCGTTCTGCTCCTGACGCTCAAACTCCTGCAGTCCCTTATCCTCGTAGCTCCTATACACCGCACACCAGTGTCCTAAAAGAGCTAACGCCCATGCCGCAATGATCCAGGCATGCCATGGATAAGCCCAGTGGTGCTCGCCCTGCTTCCGGTGTATCAGCACCATAATAACAGTGGCAATAGCAAAAACAATAAAGTGAATCAAGAATGCACGCTTCTGAGCTGCTGTAGGTATAATCTTATTAGACATGAACCGTCTTTATTTGCCGCAAAGATAATCACCAGCCTGCATAAAATGAAATAGACTTCTGTCCTGTTCCGGATATAAACACATTACATTTCCTACTGCTTTTCACCGGTCTCATACTTACCAGGAAACTCCCGAATGGCTATCCTCTCTGACTTTTCGAAGTCTCATCCAAGGCTATTCCCAGACTTATACTA
>CAMPJV010000082.1 GCA_946886975.1 uncultured Taibaiella sp.
CGAACCGCTGACCTTCCCGATGTCTCGGGACGCGCTATCCCACCGCGGCTACGAAGCTGTAGGGCAACCAAAGTATTTCATTAAAACAGAAAATCGCCCGAAGGCGATTTAAAGCTGTGGAGAATAGCGGAGTCGAACCGCTGACCTCTTGCATGCCATGCAAGCGCTCTAGCCAGCTGAGCTAATCCCCCTGCAAGGGCTGCAAATATAGGCTGAAATGAATAATCGTCAAACTCCCATTTTTATATATTTCCTGAGAATTGGTTTATTGCTTTCTTGGTAACTTTAGGCAAATGACCCCCTATGTGGAACCAAATACTGACTTACTTATATATCCGGAAGAGGGATCCGGGCGAACCGAGGAATATGAGCCTTAAGTTCATGCATGGAATGAACAGAATATCGCTGATCATGTTCCTAATTGCGGTGATCGTAATGGTAGTGAGGCTAATCAGAGATTAGGCTTATTATTTCTCCGGCTGCTGTATCAGAGGCATGGGTATCTCCCAACTTGTGCCATAAAACCTCATATTCCTTAAGCATCCCGGATCGGTAGGCATCGTCGTTCAATAGCTTACCGAGCTCCTCCTTTATGTTCTTTTCGTTCAGATCGGATTGGATAAGCTCTGTCACTACTGGTTTATCCATTATCAGGTTTACAAGGGAGATGTATTTAACCTTTACAAGTTTGGTGGCGAGCCAGAAGGAGACGGGATTTCCTTTATAGCATACTACCTGAGGCACACCGAATAAGGCAGTCTCCAATGTTGCAGTGCCGCTGGTAACAAGTCCAGCTTTTGCCTGCTTCAGGAGGTTATAGGTCTGTCCTTTTGCTAGCAAGACATTTTCATCTCCTATGAGTTCCTGGTAGACGTCGTCGGGCATGGAGGGGGCTTGCGCTATGACAAACTGGTAGTCGGAGAAGTGCTTTACTGCTTTAAGCATTTCAGGGAGCTTCGCGCTTATCTCCTGCTTCCTGCTTCCGGGTAGGAGGGCTATGACAGGCCTCTGGGACAAGGCCACAACGGGTACGTCATTGCGCTCATGGCTGACTACCTCGATGAGGGGATGGCCTACGTAGGTGACTTTGTAGTCCCATTTATCATAGAACTCTTCCTCGAAGGGGAGGATGACGAGCATCTTGTCTACGTCTCTTTTGATCTTCTTTACCCTGTTTTCCTTCCAGGCCCAGACTTGCGGAGATATGTAGTAGACTATCTTTATCCCCTGCTGCTTCGCCCATTCGGCTATGCGCATATTGAAGCCCGGGTAGTCTATAAGTACAAGTACGTCCGGCTTGTATTTCAGGATGTCTTCCTTGCAGAACTTAATATTATTGAGGATAGTGCCCAGGTGCTTAATGACCTCCACAAAACCCATATAGGCAAGGTCCCTGTAATGCTTCACAAGAGTGGCACCCGCAGCCTCCATACGTTCGCCGCCCCAGCAGCGGATATCTGCCTGAGCATCCCGCTGGTGGAGTGCCTTTATGAGGTTGCCCCCGTGGAGGTCTCCACTGGCTTCACCTGCAATAATGTAGTAACGCATTAGAAGGAAAGGTACTTAATTCTGTTACCACACAAACTTAAGCAGTACGATAAGGACCGCATAGAGCATGGTGGCTATGAGTATGCCCCGGGCAGTGAGGTCCAGGCGCTTGTTTGTATAATAGATGAAAGGGATAGCGTTTGCAAGGAGACTAAGGCTAAGGACCATAGCGGCTACCTTATGATTGTTGACCATTGCATCAATGAACTCTCCAAATGGGGTACCGGTAAACTTAATGAGGTACATCACCAGCATACCCAGCATAGGGAAGATGATGCCTATTATGAGACCGAGGACTGGTACGTTGCGCTGCATAAGGGAACGAATAGGCCGCTAATATACTAATTGGCAAATGCATTTTTGTACATCCGCCTCTTTATCACTTACTTTGTCCCGTCATTAAGCATTGAAATACACATGAATTTCCCCCTGAAGAATTTACCTGAGCGTACTGAAAAGCCACGCCGGAACGGACTGACAATGGTGATGGATAAGGGTATGGGACTGGACGATGTCCGGAACTTCCTTTCTGTGGCCGCGCCATACGTGGATATCGCTAAGCTTGGATTTGGTACTGCAGCAGTGACGAACAACCTGCATGAAAAGATTGAAATATACAAGAGCTTCAATGTGCCTGTTTACTTTGGAGGAACATTATTTGAGGCGTTCCTGATCCGCAACCAGTTTGACGACTATGTGAGCGTGGTGAAGGAGCACGGACTTGAGTTCGTGGAAGTATCGGACGGCTCGATAAACATAACCCATGCAGAAAAGTGCGGGTATATAGAGAAGATGTCTAAGTATGTGAGGGTGCTGAGTGAAGTGGGGTCGAAGGACGCCACCCATATCATACCGCCTTACAAATGGATAGCGCTGATGAAAGCGGAGCTGGAGGCTGGCTCTGAGCTGGTGATAGCAGAAGCGAGAGAGGCGGGAAATGTAGGCATCTATCGCGGCTCGGGAGAAGTGAGGGAAGGGCTGGTGCAGGAGATACTGACACAGATACCATCGGAGAAAATACTTTGGGAGGCTCCGCAGAAAGCGCAACAGGTTTACTTCCTGGAGCTGCTGGGCGCTAATGTGAACCTTGGGAATATTGCGCCGGTGGAAGTGATTCCGCTGGAGAGCATGAGGTATGGCCTGAGAGGAGATACTTTCCACCTGTTCCTGGGAGATAAGGAAAAGGTACTGATAGAAGATTAATAATCATTATAGGCGCTTAATAGGCGCCTTTTTTCATTCTGATCTATGCCGGAAGTGTATGGACTTATTGGATATCCGCTGACGCACAGCTTTTCGCCGAAGTATTTCGCGGAGAAGTTTGAGCGGGAGGGGATTGACGCTGAGTACCGCGCCTTTGAGCTGCCGAACATAGCTGGCTTTCCCGAGCTTGTAAAAGAGACTGCCGACCTGCGGGGAGTGAATGTGACTATACCCTATAAAATATATATCATCCCGTACCTGGACAGGATGACAGAGGCCGCCCTGGGAGTAGGGGCGGTGAACTGTGTTGATATAAGGGACGGCAAGCTGACAGGCTATAATACAGACGTGACCGGCTTTGCGGAATCGCTGAAGCCCTTATTGAAAAGCCATCATAAGTATGCGTTGGTGCTTGGGACCGGTGGGTCGTCATTGGCCGTGAAGTATGTGCTGGAGGAGCTGGAAATAGAATATGTTTCCGTGTCAAGGACGAAGAAGTCGGAGGGCCTGACATATGAGGAGCTGACGATTCCGCTCGTGAAAGCGTCAACACTTATCATCAATACTACCCCAGTTGGGATGCACCCCAAGGTTGAGAATCATCCTGCTTTACCATATGAGGGTATCACAGAGCGACACCTGTTATATGACCTTGTGTATAATCCTGAGGAGACTAAGTTCCTGACACTGGCGAAGGAGCGGGGAGCAACCATAAAGAACGGGCTGGAGATGCTGCACCTGCAGGCGGAGGCAAGCTGGAGGATATGGAATAATCTATAATGAATAGTTGGGAGAAGTATGGGAACCCTATGGAGACTGTGGGTAAAGGCATTGTACATCCATGGCAGATCCTTAGTGACTCCGTATTGACTCCGTATCAGAGCCTATCAAGAGGCAGGTGAGCGCCTACTCAGAATGCAGAAACTGAGCTGTTAAAGATTGACAAACAAGTGTGTAGACACAATAGAAATATCGGGAAGACGTTTTTATGCTAACTTTGATAGACAGAGGGAAGAGTTATGAGAACAATATTAATAATAGTGATGCTGTGCGTGGGTTTTGGAGCTTCCGCACAGGAGGTATATACGAGCAGCGGGAAGCCGGCGAATGCAAAGAAGAAGGAGAAGAAACCAGAGGGATTTGACGTAAGCAGATTGATCATTGGTGGTGGTATTGGGCTGGGGTTTGGAACTGTTACGTCGGTGAGTGTTTCACCTATTATAGGCTATCGGATAAGTGATAAATTTTCTGCGGGAGTGGGTTTTGGGTATCAGTACCTAAGGGTGAAAGATTACTGGGAAGTAGAAGACTTTAATAACCCGGGCGTGGTTAACTACTATGACCTGAAGTCGAGCATTATTTCGGCAAGCGTGTGGGCCCGTTACCTGATCCTGACAAACCTATTTACGCAGGTGGAGTATGAGCACAACTTTATGTCGCTGACAGAGCCAAGATTTTCACCAAGCGGAAGCGGAGCGATAGAGAACGCGAAGGTGAAGTGGAATGCGCCTTCTGTGCTGGTGGGTATTGGATACAGGCAACCCATTACTGATAACTCCTCTCTGTATATCATGGGGATGTATGATGTGTTGCAACATGAGTATAGTCCATACAGGGGCGGGATATTTCCCAGGATAGGCTTCAACATAGGTTTCTAAACAATATTTAGGTTTATTTGCAGACTTTGCCCTGAAAGGCGAAGTCTTTTTTATTTTACAGTATGAATTCTACTTTGCTGGTCTGTATTATCCTTGCTTACTTCGCTTTGTTACTTGGCATTGCGTTCTACACATCGAGGAATTCTAACAATGAGTCGTTCTTTATAGGCAACAGGAGCAGTAAGTGGTGGCTGGTAGCATTTGGGATGATCGGCACTTCGTTATCGGGTATGACGTTCATATCTGTTCCCGGTACGGTGGCGACAGTGGGCTTTGATTACTTCCAGGTGGTTATAGGCTACTTCCTTGGGTATTTTGTGGTGGCCTTTGTATTACTGCCACTCTATTATAAGCTTCACGTTACATCCATCTATAGCTATCTTGACCAGCGGCTGGGGCCAACATCTTATAAGACGGGTGCCTTGTTCTTTATCCTTTCGAGGACATTAGGGGCGACACTGAGGCTGTACCTGGTCATTAAAGTGTTGGAGAAGTTCGTGCTGGCAGATATTGGTGTGCCGTTTGAATATACCTCCATTATAATCCTTGCGCTGATATTGCTGTACACCTACAGGGGCGGCGTGAAGACGATTGTATGGACGGACACGCTTCAGACTACGTTTATGCTGCTGGCCTTGCTGGTGTGCGTGTGGTATATCATGAATTCACTGGATCTGAGTATCGGCGAGGCATGGAGCTCGATGACGGCGGAAGGGTATACGAAACTGTTTGGTACGGAACCCCTGAAGGGGAACTTCTTCCTGAAGCAGATACTTGGCGGGATGTTCATAACGATTGCAATGACGGGGCTGGACCAGGAGATGATGCAGAAGAACATAAGTGTGACCAACCTGAAGGACAGTCAGAAGAACATGATGACCCTGAGCTTTCTGCAAGGAGTGGTGGTATTTATCTTCTTATCATTAGGAGGGTTGCTGGCACTTTATGCTTCAGCCAATGGTATTACGGCCACGGGTGATGATCTGTTCCCGACAATTGCAGTGCAAAGCGGGCTCCCATTCTTCATTACCGTATGTTTCCTGATAGGGCTTATCAGCGCATTGTTCCCTAGTGCGGATGGAGCACTAACGGCGTTGACCTCATCCTTTTGCATAGACATACTCGGTATGAAGAGAAGGGAGGACTGGAGCGAGGAAAAGAGAAAGAAAATAAGGCTGATAGTTCACAACGCATTTGCAGTTGTGTTCCTCGGCTGTGTGTTCTTCTTCAGGGAAGTGGATAATGGCTCACTGATACAGACGCTGCTGGTGGTGGCGGGGTACACATACGGGCCGCTGCTGGCACTATTTACGTTTGGTATAATAACCAAGCGGACGGTGAACAGCGGGGCTGTGCCGGTGATATGCCTGCTGGCTCCGGTGGTATGCTATATTATTAAACAGAACGAAAAGATCTGGCTTGGGGGATATGTGATTGGGACAGAATTGCTGATACTTAACGCAGGACTGGCATTTATACTATTAATTTTGTGCTCGAAAAAACCAAGTGGTGTTGTGGCTACTGCTGAAAGAAAATGAAAGAACAACTAACTAAAATAAAGCTTAGAGACTGGACGGAGACGAGGGCGCACTCAAGCTGGCAGGTATTTAAGATAATGGCGGAGTTTGTGCAGGGGTTTGAGGCGATGGCCAAGATAGGTCCGTGTATCTGCATATTCGGGTCCGCGCGGACACAACCAGGGCATAAATACTATGAGCTGGCCGTGGAAGTGGCGAAGAGACTGGCCGAGGAAGGATTTGGCATTATATCAGGCGGCGGGCCCGGAATAATGGAAGCGGCTAATAAAGGAGCGAATACCGCTGGAGGGAGATCAGTAGGGCTGAACATTGAATTGCCTTTTGAGCAAGGGTCTAATCCTTATATAGACGGAGACAAGAACCTGAACTTTGACTACTTCTTTGTGAGGAAGGTGATGTTTGCGAAGTACTCGCAAGGCTTCATAATGATGCCAGGGGGGTGGGGGACGATGGATGAGTTCTTTGAAGTGGCTACGCTGATCCAGACGAGAAAGTTTACACAGACACCGATGATCTGCATGGGCACCGAGTATTGGGGCGGGCTGTTTGATTGGATGAAGGAAACGATGCACGACAAGTTTGGGAATATCAGTCCGGGCGACCTGGAGCTTATCAAACTATTCGACACTCCTGATGAAGTAGTTGCTTACATGCAAGAGTTTTACACCCATAATAAGCTACAGCCAAACTTCTAAGCGAATATGACGCAGCTCTTATTATCCAGGACTCTACAGGACTATTCTGAGGAGTACAGTACAAAAGAGGATGAAGTATTAGCGGCGCTGAGCAGGGAAACACATCTGAAAGTTCCTCTCTCCATTATGCTTTCAGGGCACCTGCAGGGAGCAGTGCTACAAATGGTCAGCAAGATGATAAGACCAGAGAGGATACTGGAAATCGGTACATATACTGGATATTCTGCTATATGCCTGGCGAAGGGGCTGGGAGACGAAGGAGTTTTGCATACAATTGAGATAAATGAGGAGCTGGAAGACATAGCTTTTCGTTATTTTTGTAAGGCAGGATTGGACAGGAAGATTACCCAGCACATAGGAAAGGCAGAAGAGATCATTCCTGCTATAGAGGAGCGGTTTGACCTGGTATTTATTGATGCGGATAAGCCAAATTACCAACTGTATTATGATTTAGTATTTGATAAAGTATCTTTAGGAGGCTTTATACTGGCTGATAATGTGCTTTATGACGGAGAGGTGGTGCTGCCAGCAGAAGAACAAAGTAAGAATGCCCGCGCTATTCATTTGTTTAATGAAAAAGTGCGGGAAGATAAGAGAGTAGAACATGTGCTGTTGCCATTGCGCGATGGTATCATGATAGTGAGAAAAACATCAGAGTAAACAACTAAAACTGTTATTGCTTATGCAAAAGTGGAGGATAGCCTGCATTGTAATGATGCTTTGTGCGGTGAAGGATATGAATGCGCAGACCACCAGCTACAATGACAGGGCGAAGAAATACATTGAGCAGTTCCGGCAATTAGCAATAGAAGAGCAACGCCGCAGTGGAATACCAGCGGCGATTACACTGGCCCAGGGCATACACGAAACAGCGGCTGGCAACAGTGAGCTTGCCACAAACGCAAATAACCACTTTGGCATTAAGTGCAAGAAGGAATGGAAGGGCGAGACATATAAGTATACGGATGACGCGCCTGATGAGTGCTTCAGAAAGTATAGCAGTCCTGAGCAGTCTTACCGCGATCACTCGGATTATCTCTCTACGGCTCCACGCTATGCTTCCTTATTTGCCTTGTCGAAGACTGATTATGCCGGCTGGGCAGCAGGTCTGAAGCGTTGCGGATATGCCACTAACCCGAAGTATGCGCAGCTATTGATAAAGCTGGTGGAGGAGTATAAACTGCAGGATTATACCTATGTGGCCATGAGTCAGGGTGACAACCAGTTCAAGGAATCTGCGCAGAAGATAAAAGAGATCAGGACAGCCAACAATGGCGAAATCATTCCTAACGAGGATGTCAACCCGCGTTCTTTAACAGCTTCCATCAAATCTGATGAGTACGCTCCGCAAGTAAACAAGAGTAAAAAAAAAGGGATGCAGGTCAGCTACGGCGACGAAGCAAAAGAGGTAAAAGCTGAAACTGAGACCTACGCAGAAAACCCTGAAAAACCCGAGTTCGGGCAGTTGGTGAAGGTGAACGGACTTCGTGCCATTTATGTGAAGAAGGGGACTGTGCTGCTAAACGAGGCTTTCAAGTATAATATTCGCTATGCAAAGCTGCTGGAGCTGAATGACCTTGTGGACGGTCCCCTAGAAGCAGATATGTATGTGTACCTTGAGAAGAAGAACCCGAGAGGTGTACACGCAACCCATGTGGTGAAGCCAGGAGAGACCATCTCCCAGATAGCCCAGGCAGAAGGGATGCAATTGAAGTTCCTGAAGTATTACAACCATTTTGGATCGAACGAAGAACCCGTTGCTGGTGCCGTACTCCAGCTGCAACAGTATACTGAGGTGAAGCCCGAAACATATGTGAAGGTTGTAGCGCCGAGGGAGGAGGCTTCTTTTGCAGGAAGTAGCCCTAAGGCCGTGCCTCTCGGCGCAACTAGGACAAGGGCAAGCTATATCTCCAAGAAGGATATTGCAAAAGCAGCCGCACCTGCAGAAAAGAAAGCGAAAGCAACCCCCAAAGAGGAGACAGTAGCAATTGAAAAGGAGCCGGCAGTAGAAGAGTTGGCAAAGGAAGAGTCCGCGGAGATATCACAATCAGAAGAAGCTCCGTTTATTGCGGCAGCAAAACAAGAGACTGTGATGTCTAAGCAGGAAGAGCCGGTATTTCAATCTGAGCCAATAGCTAAGGTTGAAGAAGAGAAGACCACAGACGAGCAGCCCATCTTGCCCCAGACACCGGTCTCTACCGCGGAACTTGTTGAGACGAAGGAGGACCCTAAGGATGTTGAAACAGAGGTGAGTAAAGCAGCAGAGACCACAGCGGAAGTGGCAAAGGAGGAAGAGGTAAAAGCAGTTCAGGTTGAGCAGTCCAAAGAGGAGGCACCAAAGGCAACTGAGAATGAAGCCAAGGCCACTGAAACAGCTGCCGCTCCTGAAGTAAGCTCCAAAGAAGCTACACCTGTGGAAGAAGTCCCGGCTGAAGCTTCGACTGCACCTGCCAAGCCCGATGCTGTCGGGACGGAGAAAGCTGATGTCACAGAGCCGGCGAAAGAAGGGACTTTGAGTGAGAACGCTGACGAGACCAAGCCTACTGAGGAAGAGAAGCCGGCAGAAGAGGAACCCAAGGAGCCGGAAGGCCCACAG
>CAMPJV010000083.1 GCA_946886975.1 uncultured Taibaiella sp.
TGGTATTGCCTGTCTTCAGCATGATCAACTACTTTTTGCAAAAATACTTAATTGCCTAAGCCTACACTAATCAATTAACATAATACAGCTATAAATTCCTAATAATATAAATCAGAAAATCTTCCAATGCGTTAGAAGAGACACTCGGTACTCTTAACAGCCTTTTATGAGCAAAAAACACGCTGTGGGTATAGTTTTTCCAATACTTCTATTTGGAATATTAGGTGATCTAAAATACGGAACTATGAAAAAGATGATTTTGTTGATGACGGTGTTTGGGACTATTGGTTTCGGAGCTATGGCTCAAACAAATAGAACCTATAAGACAGACATGAGCACAGAACGAATTAAGGCTGAGGAGCATACCGGTGGAGGTATACAAAGTCAGGGAACAGTGCTTCTTAATAACGGAACCAATAACATGGAACTGCAAGGGCAGCAGCCACTGCGGGTCATGGATGTTCATCAATGGCAAGGTTTCAGGGCAGACGGCAGGGAGTATCGTCTGCCAACTCCGGAAGAGTTTATGGAGCAAACCAAGGGATGGGATACAAGTTTGACGAATGGTCATTGTCTTGGCTGCGGATCGGGCGCAACTACCGATTATTTGCAGTACAGGGACAGAAATCGCTCCCGACAACGTTAATTTATAAATGGCCGGAACTTAATTCCGGCCATTTTTCTTTCTGGGGTACGGTTTTCTTTTATACTAATGCGTAATAACAACAGATAGCATGAAACGGATAATATTATTAATGGCTATTTTCTTAGCAGCAGAGGATTCGGAAGCACAATACCAAAAGCAGCCCATCATCATTGAGGATGCTCCAACAATATTCAACAATTTGCCACAGCCTTACCTGGAGTACGCAGATCAGGGCAGCAGAATGTACATCAACAATAGCCAGTTCTACAACAAAGATAATTTCTTCCAGAATGCTATACCTACAGGTAACGGATTCTACGTAAGGCCCGGCAATAGCAACCCGGTGAACCGCGACTTGAATCAAGGTCCGGTTGCACCGTCAGGGACTATCTACAGTGGGCATATACCGGTGAGGGATTATGGTAATTCCTCCTCGGGACGATAAGAGAACATATTGTCAATTCTCTTAACAAGACTTTCACACTACCGGAGCTTTGCAGGAATGGTTTTTACTCAATGTATGTAACGGATGAACTATTAAATAACGGATGATTAAAACAACGGGTATGAAAAACACAATATTAGCATTGGCTTTGGTTGGACTAACCTTTACCGGTGCACAGGCGCAAAATTCAGCAAACAGCAAGTTTGCCAAAAACTTTAGCATATGTCTCATCGGCAGCCAATATCAGCCATGCGACCCTACAGTAACCAAGTCTGATATCGGATGGACGGAAATAACTACTGATCAGGGCACCTTTGCTATCCGCAGCACGGAAATCCACATGGGTCAAAGTACCAGGAGTAATGCAAGGTTTAGAAGCGGAATAAGGGTGACTTATGATGATCCTAATGCACCCTACCTCGGCGAAGAGAGCATGGTGAACGATGGTGTTCAAAAAAATAAGGTAAGGAATATCAATACCAACAACGCTGGTTATGATCTGCCTGCAAATACTGGACGTATCGGTATCAGCAGGAACTAAGATTAGCACTACCACTGTGAAATAGAGAAAGGCTGACAGATTCTGTCAGCCTTTCTTAATATGTACAATGAAAAAACTGCTATACTGCAAAACTCTCCCCGCATCCGCAACTACGCGAAGCGTTAGGATTGCTGAAGTGAAAACCCTTACCATTCAGCCCATCAGAAAATTCAAGGGTTGTATCACAGAGGTAAAGAAAGCTCTTCAGGTCTGTCACCAGTTTCACCCCGTTGTCTTCGAATTCCTGATCGTTCGGCTGCTTTTCGTTATCAAAGTCAAGTTTATAAGAGAGTCCCGAACATCCGCCGCCTACCACACTCACCCGAAGAAAATATTCCTCAGTAAGGCCGGTTTCCTGCCTCAGCTGCGCAACTTTCTCCTTAGCCTTTTCACTTATGTAGATCATGACTCCCTGGGTTTAGTGTTTCTTCCCTTCCAGAACAAGCTCAGGCATGCCATTCTTCACGCGATAGTCATTGATCGCCGCTTTGATAGCGTCTTCAGCCAGTACGGAACAGTGGATCTTCACCGGAGGAAGGTTTAGTTCTTCCACGATATCCATATTGTCGATGGTCAGAGCCTGGTCAACGCTCTTCCCCTTCAGCCACTCTGTAGCAAGTGAAGAAGAAGCGATCGCAGAGCCGCATCCAAAAGTCTTGAACTTCGCGTCCTTTATCAGGCCGCTTGTTTCATCTACTTCTATCTGCAGGCGCATTACGTCGCCACACTCAGGGGCGCCTACAAGGCCTGTGCCTACGTTAGGCTTATTTTTATCCAGTGTTCCCACATTCTGTGGATGCTGGTAATGGTCGAGGACTTTTTCTGAATATGCCATATAGTGGTTATTTTATTTAGCGAGGCAGGTCAGTGCTCACGCCTTGTTGTTTCAGTTGCTTTTTCGTGTGTTAGTGATGTGCCCACTCAATTGCGTTAATGTCTACCCCTTCTTTGAACATTTCCCAAAGCGGGCTCATTTCACGCAATTTAAGAACAGTATTTTTTATTGCATTTATAGTAAAGTCAATTTGCTCATCTGTTGTGAACCTGCCCAGTCCGAAACGAAGAGAGCTGTGTGCCAGGTCATCCCCAAGTCCCAGTGCTTTCAACACATAAGAAGGCTCTAGTGATGCAGACGTACATGCAGATCCGCTCGAAAGTGCAATATCCTTATTAAAGCCCATCATCAGCCCTTCGCCCTCCACGTACTTAAAGGAGATGTTAGTCACGTGAGGTAAACGATGCTCACGGTTACCATTCACATAAGACTCTTCCAATTCCATCAAGCCTGCTTCTAGTCTGTCGCGCATTACGCTTAGGCGCTTTGCCTCACTTTCCATTTCGTTCATGGCTATCTCACAAGCCTTTCCGAAGCCCACAATGCCAGGCACGTTCAGCGTACCACTGCGCATTCCACGCTCGTGGCCACCGCCATCCATTTGGGCAGTCACCTTCACCCTTGGGTTCTTACGACGTACGTAAAGTGCGCCTACTCCCTTAGGTCCATACATTTTGTGCGCGCTGAATGCCATCAGGTCAATACCGTCAGCATTAACGTCCACGGCTATCTTGCCCACAGCCTGCGTACCATCGGTAAAGAAAAGCACACCGTGCTTCCGCGCTATCTTGCTGATCTCCCTTACCGGCTGCAGCACCCCGATCTCATTATTACCCCACATGATGGTAATAAGGATCGTCTTGTCAGTAATAGCATTCTCCAGTTCCTTCAGGTCTATCAGGCCATCTTCCTTCACTTGCAGGTAAGTCACTTGTCCGCCTATCTTCTCTATGTGCTTGCAAGTATCAAGAACCGCTTTGTGCTCCGTAGTGCATGTAATGATATGATTCCCCTTAGAGGCATACATTTCATACACGCCCTTTATAGCAAGGTTGTCTGCTTCCGTAGCTCCGGAAGTAAAGATTATTTCCTTAGGATCTGCCCCTATCAGTTTTGCAACTTGCTCACGCCCGTAGTCAACAGCTTCTTCAGCTACCCACCCAAAGGAGTGGCTCCGGCTTGCGGCATTTCCAAATCTCTCTACAAAATAAGGCAGCATGGCTTCCAGCACGCGCGGGTCCATTGGCGTGGTGGCGTTATTATCCAGGTATATTGGCAGTTTTAAACTCATAAGTCTAGTTGGGGTCAAATAATGGCCAAAGTTACGCCAATATCACTACTTTAGACCGTTAAAAGCAGTGCCTTTATATATATTCCCATATCTAAAAACTATCTCCCAATGTTGAAAATAGAGCACCTCGGCATAGCGGTGAAGCAATTGCAGGAATCTATCCCGCTGTTCGAACAACTGCTCAATACCCCGTGCTACAAAACAGAGGTAGTAGCCAGCGAGCACGTAAGCACCGCCTTCTTCCAGGTGGCAGACTCAAAGATTGAACTACTGGAAGCAACCTCGGCAGATAGCCCCATAGCAAAGTTCATAGATAAAAAAGGCTCTGGTATCCACCACATTGCATTCGAAGTGGAGAACATCCACGCCGAAATGAAGCGCCTCTCAGCCCTTGGGTTCGAAGTATTAAATGAAACTCCCAAACGAGGCGCAGATAACAAGCTCGTCTGTTTCCTCCACCCCAAGACCACCAACGGAGTCCTGATAGAGCTCTGCCAGGAGATCAGATCATAAAGTCAGAGACCTATCCCCTTTTTGGTTACCACGAAGTTGAATTGAAGGATGAGTGGCTCTTCACCGGGATTACACCGGAGTTCCTACGGCTTTTCCACCCCATCGAGGCCCTATCGCCACCCGATCACAAGCCTATCGGTGCCCTATCGCTTTTGACATTGAAAGCAGCAAAAATCACTAAAACCATCCCTTCCTCTTAAACCAGATCAGCATAAAAAGCGGCACGATAAGCATGATGGCTACCGCAAAATAGAAGCCCGCGTTATGATGAGATAGAGGTATCACGTCAAAATTCATCCCAAAGATGCCTCCGATCACAGTAGCCGGTGCCAGCAGAGTGGCCACCATAGTGAATAGCTTCATCACCTGGTTCATCTTCAGGTTTATCTGACTCATTGACAGGTCCTGAAGGTTCATCAGCATATCCCGGTGGTTCTCCACGAAGTCATTCGCCTGTACTATATGGTCCAATACATCTTTATAGTATTTCTCATGTCTTTCCTCCAGCAGCTCACTCTCACTCCTCAGGAAGCCATTCACCAGTTCCCGCACCGGCATTATAGATCTCCTGATAACCATGATCTCTCTCCGCAGTATGCTGATCTTGGCAAGAGCCGCATTCTCCTTTTGCAGCAGTAGCCCGTCCTCCAGTCTCTCTATTCGTTCGTTTAACCGCTCAATTACTTCAAAGTAGTTATCTACTATTATGTCAATGAGGCTATAGCACAGGTAATCCGCAGATCTGCTCCTTAGCTTATACTGCCCAGCCCTCAGCCTGTCCCGCAAAGGATTAAAAACATCCCGGTACGGATCCTCCTGAAAGGAAAGCACATAACCCTTGCCCAGAATGATACTCACCTGCTCCTGTTCTATTTCCCCCGTGCCGCCGTTGTAATAAAGCATCGGCAGCAGGCAGAAAAGCACATCATCTATCTCATCCATCTTAGCCCGTTGCCCTGTGCTCAGTATATCTTCTACGACAAGGTTGTGTATGTCATAGCAAGCCGCGATCTTCTCAATATCTGACTTCCGCAACCCATCTATGTTTATCCATATTACCTTTCCTTCCGCCACGTTCGAAGAACACGCTTCAGCCTCCGTCAGTTGCCGCTCTTCGATCGTAGAGCTGTTGTAGCCGAAAAGCGTATATATAGGGGCTTCATGCTCCTTCCTTACTTCTTCACTTCGCTTCGGGTTGTATGATGTAATGGGCCGCCGCTTTAAATAGTTCCACGACCATTCCGGGAGAAGGTTCACTAATTTGGATGCCTGTCGCTTAAACCCCATACAGGATATTGTATTAGACGCTAATTTAGCTTTTTGTACTAACTCAAAATTAAACTGCATCAAAGCTATATGAAAAAGACCTTGTTGTTATTTCTGGCACTTGCCCTCAACATCGCCGCATTCAGTCAAACGAATAAGGTGGTAATAGAAACCGATTCCGGACGAATAGTAGTTGCTCTTTATGATAATACCCCCCTCCACAGGGACAATATGATAAAGCTGGTGAACCAGAAGTTCTTCGACAGCACCCTCTGGCACCGCATAATTCCCGGCTTTGTTATCCAGGGCGGCGACCCGGAATCGAAGAGAGCTCAGCCCGGTCAGATGCTCGGCAATGGTGACCTAGGCTACAAAGTTCCCGCAGAGATCAACGACTCAAACTTCCACCAACGTGGCGCATTAGGCATGGCCAGGGACAATAATCCTGAAAAGGCTTCCTCCGCCTGCCAGTTCTATATAGTGACAGGTCGCGTGGCCACAGACCAGGAGCTGGACAATCTTGCCGGCCGTACCGGCAGAAACTTTACTCCCTACCAGCGCGAGATATACAAAACCGCAGGTGGTACGCCCTCCCTCGATGGAAATTATACCATCTTCGGCATAGTTACCGAAGGTATGGACGTCGTAGATAAGATCGTCAACATGCCAAGGAACCAGATGGACCGTCCCAATACTGATATAGCTATGCGCAGCGTTTATATGCTCGGCGATAATGCGGATAAGAAAGGCAAAGACAAGGACAAGAAAAAGAAGAAGAGCAAAAAGGACGACGATTAATGGAGGCTCACCTCAGGCGACTCAAAAACTTATTGGATGAAAAAGTAAGGCTGTACAACCAGCCTTCTTTTATTGAAAGGGACCCCATATCCATTCCTCATCAGTTCACTAAGAAGCAAGACATCGAGATAAGCGGCCTTTTCGCCGCCGTCCTCGCGTGGGGAAACCGCACCACCATCATCAATAACTGCAATAAGCTGATGATTTGGATGGATCACGCCCCACACGACTTCATCCTGAACCACAAAGACCATGAGCTAAAGCCCTTCATGCATTTCGCTCACCGCACCTTCAATGCCACAGACCTCCTCTACTTCCTCAGCTTTCTGCAGCATCACTACCGCCAGCACGACTCCTTAGAGCAGGCATTCACCCCCGGAAAGTACACAGACGAAACAGTAGAACGCGCCCTTATTCATTTCCACAATTACTTCTTCTCCGTAGAGCACCCCAAAAGGACAAGGAAGCACATAGCCACACCAGCGAGGAAGTCTGCCTGCAAGCGCATCAACATGTACCTCCGCTGGATGGTCAGAAAAGATGGTCATGGTGTAGATTTTGGTATATGGAAGAAGATAAAGATGTCCCAGCTTGTCTGCCCCCTCGATGTTCATGTCGGCAGGGTGGCCCAGCGGTTAGGGTTAATAGAAAATGAAAAGGCCAATTGGCAGAACGCCCTTCACCTCACTGACCAACTCCGCCAGTTAAACCCTCAGGATCCAGCCGTATATGACTACGCACTCTTCGGATTGGGTATGGCAGAGCGTTATTAGTAATCCGGTCAAATTGAGCTAAATTGCAGCCCCATCACCCCCCATGGATCTACCAGAAGGCAAAAAAATCTACTTCGCTTCCGATTTCCACCTCGGCATTCCTGATAGGGCTACAAGCCTTGCACGGGAACGACGGCTTTGCAACTGGATGGATGAAATAAAGAAAGACGCAGCGCAGCTCTACCTCGTAGGGGATCTTTTCGACACATGGTTTGAGTACAAGAATGTAGTGCCTAAAGGCTTTACAAGGTTTATAGGCAAGCTTGCCGAACTAAGGGATGCAGGTCTGTCCATTGACGCCTTCACAGGCAACCACGATCTCTGGATGAGAGGCTACTTTGAGGAAGAGCTCGACATACCTGTTCATCATGAGCCAATAGAAAGAACAGTTAACGGCAAGAAGTTCTTTATAGCCCATGGGGATGGACTTGGCCCTGGCGATTCGGGCTATAAGGTCCTCAAGAAAGTATTAAGAAGCCCCGTCTCCCAATGGCTCTATAGAAGAATACATCCCGATACAGGAGTAGGCATGGCAGGTTGGTTCAGCAGGTTAGGGCCTAAGCATGGCGCAGAAGAAAAGCCCTTCCTCGGCCCTGAAAAAGAATGGCTCGTGCAGTTCTGCCTTGAAAAGCTAAACCAGGAGCACTTCGACTACTTCATCTTTGGGCACAGGCATATTGCTATAGAGTATCCGCTTCCGCAAAGTAGCTTATACATAAACCTCGGCGACTGGATACAGTACGACAGCTATGCAATGTTCGACGGCAAGGATTTGAAACTTCAGTACTACAAAACCAAAGAGCAATGAAGCGCACTTTAGTGATGATACGGCATGCTAAGTCCAGTTGGTCCAATCCGCTGCAGAGCGACTTTGAACGACCACTGAATGATAGAGGCGAGCATGACGCACCGATAATGGGCGCGCGTCTTAAGGAGCTCAACGCAATACCGGATATTATTATCTCCAGCCCCGCAAAGAGGGCTAAGCAGACAGCAAAGCGGATTGCAGAAGCAGTGGGATATAACAGTGACGAGATTCAATACTTTGATAAGCTTTACCACTGTATTCCTTCTGTGGTAGAGGAGGTGATATATGAGGTTGACGACACAAAGCAAACCATCTTTATAGTTGCTCATAACCCTGGCATCACTGACTTTGTGAATGAGCTTAGCAACAAGTTCAAAATTGATAATATGCCGACCTGTTGTGCGGTGGGTGCTCATGTAGACACCAAAGAGTGGTCCGGCTTTAAGCTGGCGGAGAAGGAAGTTTTTTTACACGAATACCCTAAGAAATTATATGGCAACAAATAAATCTTCAGCACATACTATCAGTGCCCTTGAGAAGCTCTTTGATGAACACTTTGGAACTAAGCCAGACAAAATAGAACTTTTGCCGGTATCCGGCTCGGACAGGCGCTATTATCGCCTGAGCAATAAGAAGCATACGGCCATTGGCACACATAACAGCAATACTGCCGAGAACAACTCTTACTTCTACTTCGCCCAGCTATTCAAAAAGCATGAGATAAATGTTCCTGAAGTTTACAAGGTCAGCAAGGATAAGAAGTTCTATCTGCAGCAGGACCTTGGCGGAACTACCCTGTTTGACTTGCTCTTGAAAGAAGGATTTACGGACAAGGTTAGAAAGGTATACCATCAAGCCCTGGAGCAACTGGCAAAGGTGCAGTGGATGGCTGGAAGAGAGTGTGACTTCAATCAATGCTTCGCCACCAAGCAATTCGATGAGAAGGCCATCATGGCCGATCTTCTCTATTTCAAGTACTACTTTGCCGACCTCCAGAAGATCAACTACGACAAGGACCTTCTCATAACAGAGATGGAGCAACTAAGCAAGGAGCTTGGCAGGATGCAGCCAAAGATGCTTATGTACCGCGACTTTCAGAGTCGCAATATAATGCTCCATGACGGGAAGACATACCTTATCGACTTCCAGGGAAGCATGCAGGGGCCACCGCAATATGACATCGCTTCCTTCCTCTGGCAGGCAAAAGCACAACTGCCTGAAGCCTGGAAAGAAGATCTGCTCAACGGTTACATTACAGCGATCAACAACCTGCCTATCGCAAGGATGGATGAGATACATTTCCGGAGAGGCTATGC
>CAMPJV010000084.1 GCA_946886975.1 uncultured Taibaiella sp.
ACAGTCTTTGGACTACTAGCTGAAAGGAAAGTACGAGGCGCAGGTCACAATTGGAAGGTGGGCGATGACATTGCGTTTACTAGCCCAACTGTGAAAGACTTTGCCGATCCTCATTCATCAACTGGTCCAGCACAACCAAATACATATGGAGAATCCGGATATTGGGATTTTACTAAAGCCAACAAACATAAAAACGCAGGAGTGCTTACACGATGGTTTTACCTGCTATCGACTGGAGGTACCCAAAATAATGTGAGTGTCATTAGCACAGGAATTGAAACTGCCGACGACATAGCTTTTACTACGATGATGTGGTGGCTTTGGGGAACAGTAAATTATTTGGATACTCGCAACCAAAGTGTTAACATGGCAGCTTTCCATTATGGCAAATGCTCGTTCATACATAAGCAACTAAGAAGAGCTTGGGCGGCAGTTGGCATCGGTTCACCATCGGATCCTACATGTCAACAAAGAAGGATCAAAGGTCCTTACGTTGTGGCTTCCATAGGTAATGGTATTAAGTTTAAGATAGTTAACGCCGACGAAACAGAAAGCTGGGAAGATCCTGATGAAATCGTATGGGCCTTACCAGAAAACTGGTCATATGAAATATCTGAGGATGTCTTGGAAGTCACACTCAACGACGTTGGTGATATGGAATCACAGGAAATTATTGCATATGTAACCAAAGATAGTGTGACAGACACGTTGCGACATATTGTACATTTCAGCTCTGAAGCACCGTTAAAAAAAATCGATCCGGCAGGTGCAATTATAGAAGAAGCAAAATCTGTTATGATATTTCCTAACCCAACAGATCGAGGGTCGGTCTCAATTGCACTCCCTGACCACGCAGGCGACTTCTGTGACCTTTCGATATTTTCTATTGAGGGCAAGCTAATCTACAAGAAGTCTTTAAAGAGTAAATTTTCAAAAGTTGGTACATCTGAGTTAGCGCCAGGGACATACATTTTTAGAGTCATCGGCGTAAATTTAAACGAGTCTATAAGGGTGATAGTTAATAATTAGTCATGAAAAGATATTGCATAGTGATAATCGCACTATTAAACTTTATGCCTGATAGAGCATTTGCTCAAACGGAACTGCATTCGAGTCGTTTTCAAATTCATGTTAGTAATCTGTTCGTGCCAAATGGAGTTCAGCCTTTCAACTCAAAGCCATTGATCCGAAATGTTGGGTTCTTAATTGGTCAAAATATTGGTAATAGATTCTCAATAAACTTTACTGCAAACAAGTGGTATAGCCGGAATTCTCTAATTGGATTTGGAGTCAAGGAGATTGACGGCTATACCGAGGATATCGGCGGATTTGAAAGCTGGGACAAAGGTGACATTCTCAGGAGGTTTAGATATTCATTTCTTGAAACCTCAGTGGGATACGAATTACCGATTTTTCGGACCCATGCTCTATACGCCCAGCTTGGGGTATCATACACCTTTGGGTACAACGAAGTAATTCTGAGCGCCTATCAATACCCAGGAGCGATCGACTGGCTAATTAAGACGGAAGTGGTGAAAGCAAATTATTTAGGCGGAGTGGCACAAATAGGGTACAACTATCTTTTTTTTAAAAGCCGAATTAATGTGGGCTTCTCTGAGACATTGAGATTGTATCCCTCTATGCCGCTACAATGGTATCTTAATCTTAATCTGGGGTATAATTTTTCCCTTTTAAAAACTCGAAAGAACCGATGAAATAAACGTCGAATGAGCCTAGGCGCGGGCCCATATGGCTGCTGCATTGCAGCCTCCAAACCCTGAAGCAGTTTTCAGAACGTAATTCAGCTCGTGTGGGCGAGGCTCGGCCACGACATTGAGCGCCTGAGAGACTCCAAGTTCACTAAAACCAAGTGAAGGGATTAACTGCTGTCTACGCAGGCTTTCTATGATCATGGCACTTTCTACCACTCCTGCGGCACCAAGCGTATGACCGATATAGCCCTTAAAGCTATGAAGTGGTGCCCGAGCAACGCCGGCTATGCCGAACGCCTTGGACTCCATTTCATCGTTGTAAAGCGTGGCTGTACCGTGAGCGGAAATCATATCAACATCTGAAGCAGTAATGCCTCCTTCACCGAAGGCTCTGGTGATCGCATACGAAAGTTCCTCACCGGTACGGGAAGGACCTGAAATATGGTTAGCGTCGTTAGATGTGCTGCCTGAAACGATTCTTGCCAGCGGCTCGTGCCCGGGATGTGTTGAAAGCACTATAGCTGCTGCGGCCTCGCCTAGATTGATTCCTTTTCTATGGGCATCAAAAGGCCGGCACGCTTCGTCGGCGATGGCCTGGAAGGACTGGAAGCCACTTAAAACAAAGCGAGTGAAGCGATCTGCGCCAACAATGAGAGCGTTCTTATAACGCCCGGACTGCAGCAGCCGCAAGCCATACTGTGTTGCGACCACACCTGACACGCAGGCATGGGAAATAATAATGGGCTTTGTGCTTAACCCCAGGCGCTCCGCAATGACCGCCGCGCTGCTGTGCAGCGTTAGCCTGCTATCAGGTACCTGGTCAAGCCACTCTATATTGCCTTTGGTTGTGGACAGGATAAGTACAGTCTCTGAAAGATCCAGAGGCTCCTGACATTGCCGAAGCGCCTGCCTTGCAGAATAAATAGCCATCTGCTCGAAGGAAGAGAGGATTTGGTCTGTCCTCGTATCCTCATGAATACGCTGCCATTGCGAAGGATCCATTTTTGAGGCATAAAAGGGCACGGGGCTTAAAGCGGCGTCTTCATACTGCCTGATCCCTGTCCTCTTAGCAGCAACCGCCTTCCAGTGGGCATCAGTATCCATCCCCAGAGCGGAGACGATATTCGAAGCTATTGCGTAGACCGGATTCGTCACTTTGTAAGCCATTTTTTCTTCCACTCCACCATAAACTCCGGAAGCGTCAGCATTAGCTCCAGTGTTTCCCGGTGCATGAACACCTGCATGGAATTTCCTGTTGCTACTCTCTCATTCGTAGCGGCATCATAAATGGCGTAGTGAAATAACAGCTTTGCTGCGGGAGTATCCTGGTAAGTGGTCTCCAGGCGTATCCTGTGGCCATAGCGAAGGATCCGCTTGTAATCGCAGTTGATACTGATAATCGGAACCACTATATCCTTCCTGTAGAAGTCAAGGTATTTTACCCCGTACTTTTCGCCAAAGGACTCTCTGCCGTCCTCAAAATACCTGATGAAGTGCCCATGCCATACTATGCCCAGCGGATCTGCCTCGCTGAACTTCACCTCCATTTCTAATGTATGTGATAATGTTTGTTTCAAGCCCTAAAGTTAGTTCAATTGTGCGCCCTGTTCCGCAGAATACCAATATTGGGATAATTCTATATCCATGCGGAGGTCTGCAGCGAGCTTTATAAGCGGATAGGGAATGGTATCGTACTGGGCTACGATCTTGCTATCTACGAACTGGGTATAATATCCAAACTCAAGCCTGGCAGTGGCGGTAAGACCGCTCAGTCTTTGCAGTCTTTCGAAATGCTCCTGAAGCCATTGTGTCGCCTCAAGGACGATGGCCTTGAAGTCCAGGAAGGACTCTTTGCTTACGTCGAAGCTACATACCGTTTGGTCGTAATGTTTTTCACCTGCAGCGGTAGTTAAGACAGACCCCTTTTCAATGGTCTTGTAAGGGTCTATCCCGATAGTGCTGATCAACTCATTAGAGGGGCAGTCACAGGTAATCCAAAGGATGCAAGGCATAATTGGTTAGAAACTCTAAATACTAAATGCGATATACTAAATCCTAAACTCTAAATCCTAAATCCTAAACTTTAATTGTCCTATTCTAGATGCTAAATCCTAAATGCTAATTACTAACTACTAACTACTATCAACTGCTTATCCCTTGACCCACTTTTTTAGGCCCTTCTGGGTGTCTTTTAGTGCGCCTGCAAAGGTCTTCGCCCAGAAGTTCTTGAAGCCAAAGCCTCCCGCCTCTTCGGTAACTCTCTGTGTCAGCAACACTTTCTTCGCGTTCATATCTACAAAGGTGACCCAAAGGGCTCCTTCTTCCTTTCCCTTACTCATGCTCTCCATAAAGAACATCATGCCGATCCCTTTCTTGCCCTGGTAATCATATTTACTCACAAGGCTGGCGATCTTGCCCTCGTCGAGATGCTTGTACTCATTCGGATCTTCTGAAAAAACATCTCCTTTCATTCCATTGTTTGCCTTTTCGGTAACGTCTGTTGCAAACTTCACTTCCATACGGCTTACTGCACCTGCTACGTCGTACTTCTTTTGTTCATTTATGAATAAGCTATTCCAGCCGGGAAAGTACTTATCCCTCATCTGCACATTCGTAATCTCTCCGGCGTCCTTCCATTGCGTGGCTGGGCCAATGAATTTCAATTGCGTAAAGTCGATACCCAACCATGTTATTTCTTTGTCTCCGTTAAGTATGTCGGCTTTGGAGAGCTGGGCAAATGAGCCGATGGAAAGCAATAATGCAACCGCGAGCAGTGAATACTTTTTCATAACTGTGATTTTAAACATTTGGAGTTTCTGTTTGCAAAAATATCTTTAGCTCACAACTTGCCATCTCCACCCCGTCTTTCTCTACCACCCCTTGCACGATATGAGCATTCATTACCTGGTGAATAAACGTAATTGTCGTTCGGATTGTGTCCCCGACCTTAGGCAGCTCCCTTACCTGGAGATTCTTCAGCGCACCAATAAAGCCAACGGGTGCAGGCTTATTATCCTGGCTGGCCTTATACCCGGTACCCGCAGCCGCAGTCTGGGCCATATTCTCGACGAGTCCAGCCTCTGTGAAACAGCCGTCCTCCACAAAGAGATGTCCTTCCCTGACGGTGAACGAAGACGATGAAAGCGTATCGCTGGCACCGAGCACCTTATCTATCATCACAAAAGGTGGCCTCTGGGGTATAAATGGAAGTACTTCAGCTTGCGTCATGCTTTCCAAAAGTCGTAATAGTTAAACCACTGCGCTGGGTATTGCTTTATTTTTTCTTCGAGCAGCACCACATAATCGTCCAACATCCTCTCCATACCTGTCTGCCCCCGCCCCTCATAAACCTTACCCGGATAGGCATAAAAATGATAGTGAAAATTAGTCTCTTTGAAGGCAAAAACAAAGCAGACAGGCGCTTTTAATTTCGACGCCAGGATGAAAGGGCCTGCAGGAAACCGGGCATCCTGGCCGAGGAAGTTATGAGTCATGGTACGCTGCCCGGGACGGAACCTGTCTCCGTGTAGGCAGATCAGCTCGTTGCGTGCGAGCGCTGCAGAGATTTCGTAGACATGGGACAAGTCGTCTTTGATGCGGATCACGTTGAAGGAACGTTTCTTCTCAAACTGGTCCATGTACTGCTTCATCTGCTCTGCTTCGCCATCGTACATGACAATATTGATGGGAGCCTCCACCCTTTTTAGCAGATGCCCGGCGACTTCCCAGTTGCCAAGATGGGCACTTAAGAGGATCCCTCCCTTGCCTTCGGCCACGAGCTTTTCGATATTCTCAACACCCTCGTGGGTAAAGTCAAGGTTTACCTTAGCACCTGAAAGAATGGCTATCTTATCTATGAGTGTTTGCCCGAACAGAATGATATTTCTCCTGATGAGCTTAGCGGCCTGGCTGGGGGTGAAGCCCATGCGTCGCTCATAAAGATAGCGGAGCGGCCGCGTGGCAGCGGGAACGAACCATCGGTAATATAAAGTGACGAAATGTAACAGACCGTAGGCAGGCCTGAGGCCTCCCTTTCGGAGCAACCACACGAAAATACTGTAACCTGACTGTGATCCACGGGAGCGGCCCTCCCAGGCTGGCTTATCAGGCATTTACAGCTTCAAGACGGTTTGAGACGTAATTGTAGAAATCCTGGATGGTATGCATCTGCTGGAAGTCTTCAGGCTTTACCTTGAAGCCGAAGTTTTGCTCGATAGCGACGACGAGATCAATGTAGTCAAGGCTATCGAGGTCCAGAGTGGTTTTCAGATCAGCTTCCGGTGTTATTGCCTGCTCATCCACTTCAAAATCCTCAACCATAAAGGCATTAATACGAGAAATAATTTCCTGCTGATTCATATGTGCTTTGTAATGTTCCTAAGGGGTAATTCAGGTCTGATAATTAGTAACCCAAAGTTAAGTACCTGATAATGAATACTCAAGCTCTGAATTATTTTGCAAAGGTAAAATATTTAAGGCTTTAAAACCAAATAAATATATAGGCCCTTACAGGCTAAGCAGGAGGTGGGGAACGGGGGGCCTAGAAATGGATATCTATGATACTATTTAGCTGGATGAGCATACCGCCCTTTAGCTGTAGGTACTCGTCAGACATGGACCAGACGGTTGTCTCGACGGTTTTGGGTCCCTGGGTTGTTTCGAAGGTGATGGTGGTCTTACCCTTGAATTCGTTTCCGAGCCGAACAGCATAGGCCAATTCGGTGCGCCAGTACTCGGAGTTATCAACGAAAGCGGGGATGATCTTGAAAAGTGGAATTTCCTCTTTGGCAATGGTTGTAGGCATGTTCTCAGATTTGAGTTAACCTAAGTTACTCATATTTTCAGAAAATACTAGCTGCTACTGAGGTTTTTTTAACAGGTTTTTAAAGTGGTGCGCTGCCCTGTCCGCTGTGGTAGACTAATGGCAGCAGTGCATAAAATACCTGAATTAAACTGTCGGGCTATTGTCGCCTGAAGGAAACGGGGAGGGTGTAATAGACGTTCACATACATCCCCTTGTGCCGGGCCGGGACCCAGCGGGGCATTTCCTCTACTAGCTTTACAGCCTGGGCGTCGAGGGCGGGGGTTACGGAGTCTACCACCTCAACATCCCTGATATCGCCGAGGATGGTGACTATGAACTTTACCTTTACGGTGTCGCCCACCTGGTCGATGAAGGAGCTATCGGGGTATTGAAGATTAGCACGGATGTATTGCTGAAGGTCGCCATTGAATTCAGGCATCTCATCGGCGTATGTGAGTACCGGAGGTATGGGCCTGTCGTCAAGTGGTGGATTGTAGATGGGTTCGAAGTATGCAGGGGCATGGTAGACAGGAGGTCGGGGTGCGGCCTTCCTTGCTTTGGTGCTTTTTGACCGGGAAGCAGTTTTCTTCCTGGCGGTGGACTTTTTCTTTGTGGCTACGGGCTTCTTCTTCACCGTGGTCTTTGACCTGGCAGTTGTGGTTTTTTTAGTGGATTTGGACGGTGCGGGCTTCTTCTTCTGAGCTTGCGACGCACCAGGAACCAACATCAACAAAGCCAGTGTAAGTAAAAGAAATATCCGCCTCATAGTCTGCTTTTTGCCGGTGCAAATTTAGGAAATTCTCATGCCCCGGTGCGGATCATTTGTCTCCCGCCTTGATCCTGTGGTAACGGCCTCCTCCGGGCCGTTCAACGACACCGGAGGAGCCCTACCCTTATAGAGACCTTATAGAGACCTTATAGAGACATTATAGAGACGCAGCTTCACTGTTACTCCTACTACCAAGCAGTTGCCCTTGTAGGAAACTACCATATAGCTATGCTCAAATGAGTTGGAACATCAAAACGGAATTATAATCAGCAGGCTTATGTTTCTGCCGGTGTTAAATATACCCTGTCTGCCTGTTGCATAGTTGTATGGGGCGTACTTGAGCCTGCTGAGGTGACTCTGGTATGGAGTATCCAGGAGATTCTGACCAGCGAGCGTGATGGAACAGATGGTTCTTTGCTTTCTGCTCTGGAGGTCAAAGCCAAGGCCTGCGGACAGGAGCGTATAACCAGGGGTGGTTGTTTCCGTGTGGTAGGCTGAGAAGATGTCCGACTGGGCAAAGTTGACATCGAGGCCAAGCTTTGCAAATCCATTCTTCAGCCAATGGTTGAACGACCGCTTCTGTACTCTGAGCTCTATAAGCCAGCGGGCAGGCGGGATAGACGGCAGATTGGTGGTGCTGTCTGTGCCGCCAATGGCCTTGCCACGGACATAGGAGAAGGTATTCTCAAGATGCAGCCAATCCAGAGGATGGGGGTGGACATCGAGATAGAGCTCGCCGCCATAGAGGTGTGCATCGGACTGATGATAAACGAAAGCGGGATAGCCTTCTTCATTACCAAGGGCGGGAATTGAATCGGCGCCGCTGGCTGCAGTAAGCTTCCTAAGGTAAATGAAGTTGCTGATATAGTTGTAGAAGAGCGCACCATTAAAGTGAATATGATCGGCATTGTATTCTACGCCCATGTCGGCCTGCATGCTGTTCTCTGCTTTCAGCGCGTTGTTGCCGTACTCATAACGAATTGTTCCTTCATGCACTCCGTTGGCTGACAGCTCCGCAATATTTGGCGCTCTGTATCCGCTTGCGAGATTGAGCTTTAGGGTAGTCCTGTCGGTGAGCGCATAAGCCGCGCCAATGCTGCCGGTGGGATTAGAGAAGCTCCTACGGAAGGCCGCGAACTTTACCATACCGCCTTCCTCAGGTTCCTCAGTTCTTTCGCCGGTGGAGTCGAGAAAAAGACTCGAGGAAGAAATGGTGCGGTAATCATACCTGAGTCCACCGGAAAGCGACCATTTTCCAATGTCCTTTCTGGCTATGGCATACAGACCTGCATCAGTAAGGGTATAGTCCGGGATGAGGAACTCTATGCCCTTATTCGAATTACCCTGATGCATGCCATTCACCCCGGCTGTGACCTGCCACCGGCCGGCTGAAGGGAAGAAGTACTTGAGGTCATAACTGAACGTCTTAAGCAGAAACTGCAAACCGGCATCATCCGGCTGCAGCACATCTTCAAACTCCCTTCGCGAGTTCTGCTGATAGCCAAGCGTTAAACCTATGCGGCCACTGTTGCTCAAATAGAAATTGTTATTCCAGGCAAGCTTCTGATGGCTGATCTGCTGACGAGGCACCTGCTTTGCATAAGACAGTCCGTCCTGATCTGATGCGAGCGCCTCTTCTTCGCTGCCATGATTGTTAATCAACCTAAGGAAAGAACCAGTTGCGCTATCCCTGTCACCCTCAGCGATGCCTACCTGCTGACTGAAGGAAGTAAAGGAAATGCGGGAGTAGCCCCACTGCCTGTGGAGGCCAAAGCTGGCTCCATAGTTGGTGTTGCGAAAGCGGGAATTGTGGACGTAGCCATCGTATCTGTTCCTGTAGTCATGTGCAGCCTTTCCGGTTCCATAGACATTCCAGGTGAAACCTTTCCGGCTGCCACCGAGGGCGGCGTGCCCGGCAAGCAGGCCATTATTCGTC
>CAMPJV010000085.1 GCA_946886975.1 uncultured Taibaiella sp.
GGATGTTAGCCCTTACCACTGGCAATGGGAGGGCAAGGCTGAGCCTCCATTGTCCCCATTGTCCGGTATCGCCGGTGAGAGTGTAAAGGAAATCGATTGCTGGTTCACGGTAAAAGTCAATGGAAAGACTTACAAGTCAGATAAGATCAGCTACGAGGTACACTCTGTAAAGGTGATTGAGCAGGATTAGCCGGCGCTTCTTGGCCACCGGTCGTCTTCATTTTGGTTGTAAGCCTGGTTACGATCACTATGCTGAAAAGAATGATACCAATACTTATGTACCCGGTTACTTCATAGTGCAGCACCTTATTCGAAGGGGTGTTTACTACAATAAGTCCGGCCAATACCGAAGCAATTCCTACGAATATTTGCTGAATTGCAGAGTTGAAACTCATAAAACTACCTCTTCGTTCCGACGGAACCACATTGCTGATCATAGCCTGAGCGGGAATACTGCGCCCGGACGACACAATGAACCAGAACCCCGTAATGCACAGCACCAGATAGAACGGTATATCCGGCAGGTTGGTTATAAGTGCGATAGGCACTACAGCGAGAAGGACAAGAATGATGAACAGCCTGTGCTTGCCTATCTTATCTGCTATGCGGCCAAGGATGGGAGAACTTACAAGAGTAAGCGCACCTCCTACCATATAGATCAGCGGGGTCTGCGTCTTACTGAATCCCATGTTAAATTCCATAAAGGGGTTAAGGAACGGAATGATCATAAAATGGCCCAGCATAAGACACGCCGAGAGTGCAAGGGCTAAACGCTGCTTGACATCTTTCCCTATTCCTCTGATAAGTTCTGCGGGCCGCACTCTTGCCCGCCTTGTATGGAGATGAGCGTTTATCTTTGGCAGGAAGCGCATGATCAGCGGCACAAACACAGCGCCGAGGCCCGCAACGAAAAAGAAGGGCCCATGCCAGTTGAAGTTGTTTGCTACATAGAGCCCGAAAGGAACGCCAAAAACCGAAGCGACTGAGAATGAAGCCATCACCATTCCCATTGCCATGCCTCTTCGCTCATACGGTATTAGATCAGAAACTATCGCCAGAACCTGTGCGCCTATCAGACCTCCAAAAAGGCCCGCAACGATCCTGGCCGCCAGGAGAAAGCCATACGACGGCGCGAGTGCACAGCACAGAGTTCCGAGAAGAAAACCGATATACCCAAACAGCAGCACTCTCTTACGGTCGAAATTGTCAACAAAGAATGCTGCGAAGAACCCCGAAGCGCCGGCGCTAAAGGTATAGGCGGCAACCAGCATGGAGAACTGCTGAGAGCTTATCCCAAAGTAGGGCATCAGGTAATTACCAAGCGGCATCATGATCATAAAATCCATGATGTGGGTAAAGTTTATCCCAGCCAGCAACAGCAATACCATCCTTTCCTTCGAGTTCATATCCGGTTTTAGAGGGGTGCAAAGGTCTGCTTATTTCGCAAATAACGAAGCGGTCAGCTAGTGATATTGGTAATGTGGCTATAGAGGTTCTATTCCTCCGTTTTTAGGAACCCTTTCAGAAGGCCCTTCCATTGAACGTCAGATAGTCCGAGCATTGCAGAAACTCCTACAACGGTATTGCGGACTTTATCTGCCAGCTTGGTTGTATCCAGGTTCGGTTGCTCATTACGTCCGTAATATTTCGCCGTCAGGGTGCTGTGGTCGCGCTCTATCACAAACGTACTGGTTGCATTTTCGGTAAAGAAGTGTGCGACAGAGCCGTCGTCCTCAAGGGGATGTGGAATCGGCCGGAGTCTCAGCGCCATCACTTCTCTTTGCTCATCAGGATAGTCATCATATTCAATAGCCTCTGCTTTCACCCAGTCTTTCCCATGCCCTTGCACGGAGGAGGGCCCCGGTATGTCAATGGATATGATGTCGTCCTTATGAACATGCCGCTGGATCGGTTGACCCTCAGCGTCTACGATCTGGAACTTGCTATCTACCGATTCGCTCACTATATGCCAGTCATTTACATTCAAGAGTCTTTCCTTGGCTATCACGAACATATCTTCAGCATCCTCCACTCTCTCAAAAGAAACCTGTTCTTCAAGATCTTTTTTAATACCTTCATTCTGCTCGGGGGGAATTGATGCTTGCTCTGACTGTCCCATATAGAGTGCGTTTTATCTAAAGGTTGAAAATCTATGCCAGAGCAGCCCTGTTAACTGGCACATTTTTATTGAATTACTACAAGCAAAATCCTGATAATGCTAAAACTGGAGAGTTACGATCAGCACGAACACCATTTACCTTCTTCAGGCAAATTTATCATAGCTCAGTTTAGCAAAGACTGGATCATTGTGTATCAGGCTTTTAAGGATTCTATTGCAGAGTATGCAGTAGCCAACCAGCGCTTTGGCGGGCATGATTATGACTTCAACAGAATGACCTGGCTGAAGCCAAGTTTCCTGTGGATGATGTATTATTCGGGTTGGGCGAAACACGAAAACCAGGAAAACGTGCTGGCTATAAAGATGAAGCGCGCAGGTTTCGATGAGATACTGGAATATGCCGTCATGTCCTCCTACTACAAGGAGATCTACGGCACCAGCAAGCTCTGGAAGGATAAACTGGCTGACTCGGATATACATTTGCAGTGGGAGGCTTACCACGATCTTTTTGGCAATAAAACCGACAGAAGGGCTGCGAAGATCGGCATCAAGGGTGAGGTGCAGCGTAGGTTTAATGAAGAGTGGATCCTTGAGATCCGGAATGTAACCCCATATGTGCAGAAGCAGCAAATGCTTCTTGCCGCTAATAAACTCAACGACATAGAACTGCCACAGGAGCGTGCCTATGCACCTGCTGACCTTACAGTTCTTCAGAAGATCGATGCAACAACTATTTCTTTATAAATCGGTGTAGTGTATGATCCATCATGTTACGCCCATACAAGTTTTACCTCTCTTTCCGGTTCTGGATGATAAGTTGTCCGAACTGCTGAGGTCCTTAAGTAGCGAAGACTGGCAGCAACCCACTTTAGCGAGAAAGTGGACGGTTAAAGATGTTGCGGCACACCTCCTCGACGGTAATCTCAGAACGCTTTCTTTTGTGAGAGACAGGTACTTCGGCGAAAAGCCTGAGCGCATTGAAATATATCAGGACCTCGTAGTCTACCTTAACCAGCTAAATGCGGAGTGGGTTGCAGCGGCAAAGCGTTTGAGTCCGGGTGTGATCATCGACCTGCTGGAGATAACAGGAAAAGAATATTACGAGGTACTCAGCGCTCTCGATCCCTGGGAGGATGCAGTCTTCTCTGTCGCATGGGCAGGTGAGGAGATATCTAAAAACTGGTTCCATGTAGCCAGAGAATACACCGAAAAGTGGATACATCAGCAACAGATAAGGGATGCGCTCAACAGGCCCGGCCTTATGACCAGGGACCTGTTCTATCCGTTCATTAATACGTTTATGTGTGCTTTACCGCAAACCTACAAATACGTAGATGCTACAGTCGGAACCAGCGTAATGGTTAAGGTAACGACTGAACTTGGTGGTGAGTGGCATATCAACAAGACGGAAGAGGGCTGGGTGCTCAGGCATACCACCCGGGTCGAGCCGTTAACTGTTGTTGAGATAGATCCTGATACCGCCTGGAGATTGTTCAGCAAGGGCATCATGCCGGAGGAGGCACTGGAAAAGGTAAAGATCACCGGAGCTCAGGAGCTTGGAATGGTGGCGCTCGGTATGATATCCGTAATGGCGTAATTCCTCCATTTCCTCCGTTCCGTGTCAGCCTCTTGCAGTCATGCTTCGTGTTGCCGTCAGCGGCTACGAAAGGTAGGCATTGTACATCCAGATCATCTTCTCCTGCTCCCGGATGTAGTCCGACATCAGTGCGTTTGTTCCTTCATCATTAGCCTCCGCGCTTATGTTCAGTATGTCCCTTTGCAGCAGCAACAGTTGCTTCAGCGCATCCAGGATATCCTGTACTGCGTCATTCCCCGAAGACACGTTTTTTCTTTCAGTTATGGCGGATTGCTGCAGGTAGTCAGTGTAGGTGTGCAGCGGGGTCTCTCCTAATGTCTTTATGCGTTCGGCGATCTCATCTATTTTCAGAACTATGTTGTTGTACAGCTCTTCAAATTTCACATGGAGCTCAAAGAACTTTTCTCCTTTAATGTTCCAGTGATACCCGCGAACGTTGATGTAGAACAGGTGGTAGTTAGCCAGTAATATGTTCAGCTTTGCGGCGAGATCTTTCGATCCTTGTTCATTAAGTCCTATTGCATTCATTGTGTTTTGCTTTTGGCTCATCAAAAGTAACGAAGTGGGAACTGGCCACGTGTTAATAAATGCGATAGAGCTATAGTGAAGATTTACATCAACTACTTTTGCACTATGGACCGTGTAGGAAAAGCTGTCATAGCTCTCGGCGTATTAGTCGTAATTGCAGGTGTAATCATCTGGCTGTTTGGCGATAAGCTCCGCTTCCTCGGAAGGCTTCCCGGCGATATTCGTATTGAGAGGGAAAATTTCAGGCTTTACATCCCGATCACCACAATGGTCCTCGCAAGTTTACTGCTGACGTTAGTGATGTGGCTGATACAGCGGTTCGGGAAGTAGACCTCAGCCTCGCACATCCAGCACGTCTCGTAATGCATTTCCCAGCACATTGAAAGCATAGACCAGTACCATAATGGCAATCCCGGGAATTATTGCCAGCAGGGGTCTGTTGGTGATCAGGAAGTTGTAGTGCTCCTTGATCATCAGTCCCCATGACGGCTGCGGTGGCTGCACGCCTATGCCCAGGAAGCTTAGTCCCGCCTCTACAAGAATGGCCGTGGCGAAGTTGCTGGCAGCGATCACCATGATCGGTCCTGCGATGTTCGGGAGGATATGGTGGAAGATAATGCGCATATCCCCGAGGGCCAGTGCCCGTGCAGCGGTTATGTATTCCATTTCTCGTATCACCATCACCTGTCCCCTGATGAGCCGCGCCGCACTCACCCACATGGTCAGTCCAATAGCTATAAATATTTCCCAGAAGCCTTTCCCAACGGTAAGGGTGATCGCAAACACCAACAGCAGGGTAGGGATGGCCCAGAGAATGTTGATCACCCACATCACCAGGTTATCAATGAAGCCTCCGTAGTAACCCGCCAGTGAGCCTAAGAATATACCTATTGATAGGGAAAGAATAACGGCCACCAGCCCCACTGCTAGGCTAACGCGGGATCCCACTATCAGCCTCGAAAGGATGTCCCTGCCATATCTGTCCGTACCCAGGTAAAATCTTGTCTGCACTATCTGGTGCTTGCGGATGTATTCCTGCTGCTCCTGTGAGGATAGCCTTTGCTGCTCTGCCGGCAGTAGCGAGTGCAGGCTGTACTGAAGGGTATCCTCCAGGTCATCATCTATGTAGTGGCGGATGAATAGCTTGTCTCCGCTAAACCAGTATGCATTAAGTGGCACAGCCGCAAAGTCAGATGGTGTACCTGAAAACGTGCGGTACAATGCAGATGGCTGTTCCTGGTTAAAGGATTTCGGCACCATCAGCAGTTCCCGTGTAAAGCCCGGCTGCTTTGCCCCCAGTTCCACGATCATCCTGTTGGCGAAGGGCGTGTTATCAGGCGCTATCTGGTACGCGAATAGTGCAAACAGGCAGGTGAGGATAATGATCACGATAGCCGCAAGAGCCGATGGCTTGCGGACGAGTCTTGATAATATGGATGGCGTGTCAGTGGTCAAGCTGCTTGATTGCTGCTAAGAGAATTTAATGAATGTGTTTATCTCAGCCCTATCTCCGAGATCAGGTAAGCGAACTGTGTCATGGCTATTGCTCCCATCTTTAGCTCCCGGTGGTTCACTGCTTCGAACACATCCTTTGGCGTATGGTGATAGTCGAAGTATCTCTGTGGATCAGGAATAAGTCCCGCCGCAGGGACGCCTGTTCTGTGCAGTGGCGTTATGTCCGCTCCTCCTTCCTCCTGCTCAAAGTCGTAGACGCCATACGGCAGGAAAAGGCGGCGATAGTTTCTTATGTACTGCTTTTTGCTCCACTCCATGTCCAGTCCTATGCCCCGTGGAGAGAATCCCCCCGCATCGCTCTCAAGAGCAATAAGGTGTTTTTCGCCCTTTGCCTTGGCGGAGTCTGCATATGCGTATCCTCCCTTCAGCCCGTTCTCCTCGTTCATAAATAGCACCGCGCGGATAGTGCGCTTCGGGCGTATGCCCAATGCCTTTAGTGTACGGATCACCTCTATGCTCTGCACACAGCCTGCGCCATCGTCATGCGCTCCTTCTCCCACATCCCATGAGTCAAGGTGTCCTCCCACCACTATTATCTGGTCAGGATACTCGCTTCCTTTTATCTCGCCTATCACGTTGAACGATGGCTTCGTACCCATCATTTTACAGTTGGACATTAGTTGCGCGCGCACGTTTCCTTTCTTGCACTCCGCTTCCAGCAGGTCTGCCGACGTGTTGCCGATCGCCACTGCGGGAATGGGTTTCACACTATCCGCGTATCGCAGAGACCCCGTGTGCGGTGCATCGTCCAAACCAGTGGAAATCGAGCGGATAATGACCGCCGCCGCACCCTTCGCGGAGGCGATGTTTGGTCCATGCCACCGGTAAGCGCCTGCTGCCCCGTATGCCTCAAAGGGGTTTACCACTTCCTGTGGAAAGCGGTGATTAAAGAAGATGATCTTTCCTTTCACCTCCGCCTTTGTCAGCGCCTTGAATTCATCAAAGTTGTTTACCATCACTACTGTTCCTTCCATCACCTTCCCGTCCGTACCGATCGTATTGCCCAGCGACAGCATCGCCATCTCATCAAATCCCGTTGCTCCCGGCAGCTTCACCTTCAGCCATTCCTTCCCCCGCACCCAATTGGGCACCTCCACGGGTTGCAGCCATATCTTATCTGCTCCCGCATCCATAAACGCCTGCTGTCCCCACTCAACAGCCTTTGCCGCCTGCGGTGTGCCGCTAAGGCGATGCCCGATGGTCTTACACAACACGCGCAGGTTATTGTAACAAGTTCCGTTCAGAAGTATCTCATTAGAGATGCGGCGGAAAGTAGCGGAGTCTTGTGCCGTAGATGTGAAGCTATGCGCGAGCAGGAAAAGGGAGACCAGTAATCGTAGTTTCATCTCCTAAAAATACAAGGCTTGGGCAGATAATTGAATAAGCGGAAACAAATCTTATTTTTACGACCAATAACCGAATATGATGAAGAAAACTATTACTCTCTGCGCTCTCGCCACCCTTTCCATTGTTATGGTGAACTGTTCTTCGTCTAAGAAGACTGCAGCCATCCCCGGTGCAAGCAATGCCTCACCCGAGATCAAAGTAGCAGAAGCAAGGAAGAATTATAGCGAAGATCAGATGGCTGTAGGATAAGTATTGTGGGAGTCCAACTGTGATAAGTGCCACAAGTTGTTTACACCCGAAAGTCGCGACGTAGAAAAATGGGAAGCTGTACTGCCCCGGATGGTGAAAAGATCGAAGCTCACCGACCAGCAGGCGGGTATGGTAAGGGCTTACCTCATCACCCACGCCAAAGGGTAAGCATTCTGAACGGTTGTCCCCCTCAGCTTCAGCGCCGGGGGAGACCTTTTTTTATATACAAAGGCATTTCTTTCAAAGCCCTCTTTTCACCCTTTCCGTAGGCTTATCCAAGACTTTGCCCAGGCTTATCCTAGGCTTATCCTAGGCTTTACCTAGGCTTTACCTAGGCTTTACCTCGGCTCTGCCACGCTTTACCACCGAAGCTTCAATGGGTTCACATAGGGTCTGCACATATATTCCTCTCCTTTATCTCTCTGTCTCCTCAGCCTTCGTCCGGGGCTTGTCCTTGTTTTCACCACCTCATTCATTGGCTCCTTATTGGTATTGCCTATTGTTCTATTTATCAGTGTAAGACACAATACCTGATATTTGCCACAGATTTACAGCACATGAGAATAGGTATCGTATGTTATCCCACCTTCGGCGGCAGCGGTGTATTGGCAACAGAGCTCGGAATGGCCCTTTCTGCAAAAGGTCATGAGGTTCACTTTATCAGCTATCAGCAACCCGTAAGGCTTAGCTTCCATCCTAATATCTATTATCATGAGGTAACCGTACAAAACTATCCGCTCTTCGACTTTCCCCCATACGAGACTGCCCTCACCAGCACCATGGTGCATGTCATCACCAACAACCAGCTCGATCTGCTGCACGTGCACTACGCCATTCCCCACGCCAGCGCCGCCTACTTCGCCAGGGAGATCCTCAAGAAGCAGGGCAGGGACATACCTTTTATTACAACGCTCCACGGCACGGATATAACGCTTGTAGGAAGAGACCAGACCTATGCGCCCGTAGTCACTTTCTCCATCAACGAATCCGATGCTATAACCGCCGTGTCCAACAACCTCCGCGAGGAGACGTTCAGCCATTTTAAGATTGAGAAGGACATACAGGTAATTCCAAACTTCGTAGACACTTCCCGGTTCCACCAGACGGATAAAATGCACTTCAAAAAGATGCTCGCGCCAAATGGTGAGCGCATCCTTGCGCACGTGTCCAACTTCCGTAAGGTCAAGCGGGTGGAAGATGTCATTCATGTCTTTGAAAAGGTCCACGAAAAAATGCCCTGTAAGCTGCTCATGATCGGCGATGGACCGGAAAGGCAGAACGCAGAGGAGATCTGCCGCACGCTTTCCATATGCAGCGACATCCGCTTCCTTGGGAAGCAGGATCAGATGGACGAAATACTAAGCATCACCGATCTTTTTGTGCTCCCCTCCGAGTATGAAAGCTTTGGCCTTTCTGCCCTGGAAGCAATGGCGTGCGGAGTGCCTGTAATATCAACGAACGCCGGCGGATTGCCCGAGATCAATGTACACGGCAAGACCGGCTACCTGAGCAATGTCGGTGACGTGCAGGACATGGCGGAACACGCTTATTACATCCTGGAAGACGACGAACGGCTGGATAAGTTCAAGGATGCCGCCATCACTCATGCGCGTACGTTCGAGAAGAGCAGGATCATTCCGCTTTACGAAAAGCTTTATGACACAGTTCTTAGCGAGTATAGCGCAAAGAAGGTAGTCCCGGCTTAACACGCTTCCCCTTTTCTGTTTTATCTTATTGCAGCGTTTTCGGCTTTTACGTGCACTCTGCTCGTATAAGCAAAATATTTGTTGAGAATTCCCCAACCATCCTCTCCAAACTCAGGTCTTATTATCTGA